>NZ_JAVRCI010000039.1:0-62799 GCF_034530835.1 Nostoc sp. DedQUE12b
GGCTGTTGTCCAGTCGCCACTAAAATTTCATCAGTTTCAATGGCTTTATCTCCTGCTTGAATCCACTTTTTATTTTCAATTAGCCTCACCTGAGTTACTGGTTTTTCGGTGAGGACGCGCACACCTTCTACTTCCAACTGTGCCTGAAGCAATATGGCTATCTCAGGGTCTAGATATGGAAGAACATAAGGATGCTTGACTACCAGCGTCACACTGCAACCAAACCTTGCTAAAGTTTGAGCAATTTCAATGCTTTGGGGAATTCCACCGATAATGACCCAATTTTTGGGTAATGTCGTTCCCTGGAAAGATTGCCAAATATTAGAGAGGGTTAGATAGCCAGTGGTTTGCAATCCTTCAATCTCTGGAATTTCTGGACGCGAACCACTAGCTAGCAAATAAGTACGGGCGCGTAGTAGGCGATTGTTAACGGCAAAAGCCAATTGGGATGAAGATTGAAATTGACCACTGCCAACGATCGCATCGACTCCCTGCGCGGCTAGAATGGCTGGGGAATGCTGTTCTTGGAGATTTGAAGCGACGCATTGAGTATACAGCATCCCTTCTTGCCATGCCATAGATATATGGCATTCTTCTGAGGTATCAGTGTGTGTGGCATGAATACCAAAACCAGCCGCATCCTTCAACTTCTGTGCTAGTTTACCAATTTCGGTAAGAGCATGGTGATGAGTAAACCCGTAGTCTACTTTGGGTTGTACCAGGGCAACTGTAGCACGTAGTTGGGTTGCAGCAAGTGCAGCATAGTATCCAGCAAGACTGCCGCCAATAATTACAACATCGTAGTCATTTGTCATTTGTCATTTGTCATTTGTCATTGGGTATTGGGCATTGGGTATGGGTGAAAATGAAAAATTACCTCATCTCCCCTATTTCCCTACTCTCCACTCCCCACTCAGCACTGAGTTTAGCGCTGTTAGTAAGCGTTGGTTATCGGATTCTTCACGTACAGCAACCCGGAAAAAGCGATCGCCTAGTTCTTTAAAACTAAGGCAATCGCGGATTAAAATCTGGTGATACTTGAGTAATTGTTGCTGTAACTGGGAAGTAGATTCTTGGGACTCAACCAGTAAAAAGTTAGCAGCACTTGGTTGGGGTTGCAATCCTGGGATTTTAGCTAAACCCTGAAATAGTTGGTTTCGTGCAGGTGTTAGCCATGTCCAGGTTTGCTGCTGAAACTCCGTATCCTGGAGTGCCGCAATTGCCGCCGCTGCGGCTAGTGTGTTTACGGGCCAAGGATCGCGCCATAGCTGCCATTTAGCTAGGCAGTCAGGATGTGCGATCGCATATCCCAATCGCAGTCCTGGGAGACTGTAAAATTTGGTCAGCGATCGCAATACTACTAAATTCGGATATTCCTGCACCACCGGAATCAGGCTTTGTTCCTCATTGGGCGGCACAAAATCCATAAATGCTTCATCCACCACAACTAAAGCAAATTGCTCCAGGTAGGGCAAAATAGACTCCCGTGAAAATAGCTTTCCGCTTGGGTTATGGGGGTTATTTAGCAATAGTCCATAGTGAGTGCTGAGTGCTGTTAGCGGAAGCGGGGCGTTTAGCCCGTGCTGAGTGCTGAGTAAAACTAGTAACTCAGCACTCGACACTCGTCGCTCAGAACTAATCAGGGGACACTCCAGCACTTTAGCGTTGTACGCTGCCAAGGTTCGGTAGTAATCGCCAAAGGCTGGAGTGATTAAAATTGTTGCGGCTAATTGAGCTAATTCCCTACCGATTAAAGTAAGTAATTCTGCGGAGCCGTTACCCGGCAGAATCCACTCACACGGCAATTGATGGAAGTGACTGAGAGCTAGTCTCAGTTCACTATAATTTGGGTCTGGATAGTGCTTAAGATTACCAATTTGGGACTTAATAGCAGCGATCGCGCTGTTTGGAGGACCCAACGGGCTGATGCTAGCAGAAAAATCCAGAATAGCATCAGGGGGACAGCCAGCCAGTGCTGCTGCCCAGGCTAAATTTCCCCCGTGTGCAGGTTGCCGCATTAAAAAAGGGTTCCCGAAGACAGAACCTATGCTTTTGGGGGTGCTACCTTTTCTCTAAACAGTTTTCCTGCGGAGAAGGCAGGAACCCTCGTCGCTGGAATTTCCATTTTTTCATTTGTTTTCGGGTTGCGACCTTCACGAGCTTTACGTTCCCGTGATTCAAATGAGCCAAATCCCACCAATGTCACCTTATCACCAGAGGAAACCGCTTCAATAATTGTTTCCAAAGCGGCAGTTAAGACTGCATCCGCTTGTTTCTTGGTAACACTAGCCTTTTCAGCTACGGCATCAACTAATTCACCTTTGTTCATGTCAAACTCCTGAAGGTTTATTTGAAATTTCAGTACGGATGCACAATAATACATTTGTACTGAAATATTTGCTTGCGGAAATACAAAAATCATCCTTTGGGAGTATTTTTACTCAAAACGGCTGTACATCCCATCGGCTCGACTTTTCAATGAATCATTCTAAGGTGTTGTAGCCTGATGTGGATAGATGAAACCATTAATTTATATAGATTTCAGGATTTTTTGTAATTTTAGGGTACTTGTTTCACTAAAAACCACCCAAAAAGTAGGAAAAAATACCTAGTAAATCCCGCAATTGCAAAGAAAACAGGGGAGTGGGGAGGGGGGAGATGGTCAATGTTTGTTGGCATTCATTACCGATGTTGAAGAGTTATTGCTGAAATTAACCAATTTTTATGGAAATTGAAGGCTCAGATTCCCGATTTCTCTAAAAAATCAGGGATTTTGCTCAGTTTTTATGTCTTCTGAAAAATCCAACGCAAAATTTAACCTCCTAACAAGCTTCTTTAGTCAAGAAGGGGTAGAAATTAAAGCTTTTTCCCTAGAAGGCTATCCATTAGTCACATCTTTCTTAACATTTGTATAGCGATGCCTACGGCGGTAAACTACGCTGCGACAACTTCTCCTCTGCAAGACTTACGCGTAGCTTGCTTCGACCTAGTATTATGACGAACGCAGGCACTCAACAAACCCTTGTAAGAATAAATGCTGAAAGCCCCTGAGTATGTGGCTGTTGAATATCCGCGCATTCATGCCGAGTGAGTCAATCCCTAGCAGAAATTTTTTGTTGCACCCAAACCCGAAAAGCACGGGTAGTAGCAATTTCCCCATTCTTTTTCGCTTCTTGAATAAACCGAGGAATCTCCTTCACCGACACAGACACAAAAGTAGGGCTGGTTTGAACTTCTGAATATTGTCCACCTGCAAGCGTGTAAACTCTCAGCACACTGCCGTTATAACGCCAAAATTCAGGGAATCCCATTGCAGCATAAAGCTTAAGCTTGTCTATTGCAGACCGGGAATATTCCACCTCTAGCACAAGGTCAGGGGGCGGGTCGATTGCTATGTCAATATTTTCTTTATCTCGAACTAGCGCTTCATTTTGGATATAATAGCTACTATCTGGCTCGGCTCCCCGCTGCAAATCATCCCGCGTTAAAGTTAGCGAACCAGCGCGTTTAATTTCCCAGCCCAACTCTTCGCACAATACACCAACAAAAACCTCTATTAAGCGATTTGAGTTCTCGTGCGGCATTTGTGGGATCATAATTTCTAAGGTTCGATTGTCATAAGCCAGTCGGGAGTTTCGCTCTGAACCCATTTCAGCCAGCATGGTTTTAAATGTTTGCCAGCTAATGTTTTGGAGTAAAACCCTATTTTCTGCGGGTGTTGTTATTGCCACCATAGTTCAATTCTTTGCAACAAACCTTTTTCCAGTACTGTATCCTTACACCGAACGTTTTACCAAATTCGTTGTATATTGAGTACAAAATCAGGTAAAACATTTTCGCCGGAAATAGTTTGAGGAAATTTTAAAACTTCTACATCCTGTCCTGGACGATAAATTTCTACTTCCTGTTTTTTTTGGTTAATCAACCAACTTAGACGACAACCATTTTCGATGTACTCTTGCATCTTATTCTGAGTTTTTTTCAAGCTGTCATTAGGTGAGAGGATCTCGATGACAAAATCAGGACATAGGGGAATAAATTTTTCTTTTTGTTCTTTAGTCAAAGCATCCCAACGAGATTTTTCTACCCAAGAAACATCTGGAGAACGGTCAGCACCGGATGGTAAAGTAAATCCAGTTGATGAATCAAAAACTTCGCCCAATTGATTTTGGTCGTTCCAGAACCATATTTGAGCGTTAATAGTAGAATTAGTTTTTCCCGTTTCCCCTCCCGTAGGTGGCATTATAATCAAGTCTCCTTGGGCATTGCGTTCTAATTTTAAATCGGGGTTTTCTTCACACAATTTATAAAACTGCTCTCTTGTCAGTTTAATTACAGAATTGAGGTTTAATGTAAGTGCTGTCATAAGAGTATTTACCTTTTTATTAGACGAGTGGGCTACAAATCTATATCCATATATTTCAAGGGCTTTCTCGGCAATTATACCAACACCATCTGTTGCGCTGAGTAACACCCCAGAATTAATATAATGCGATGTGCAACTTATTCTTAAAACCCCACTTCCATTCCTCTCCCCGAAACGGAGAGAGGCTTTGATTCTTGCTCCCCTTCCCTGGTAGGGAAGGGGTTGGGGGTTAGGTTTGAGAGTAAAGTTGCACATAGCGTAATATAAGTTATTTTCATTCTTCTCTACCCTGTAGTCCACCTCTGCGGCTGGCTAGTTATTTTTCAATTTCATCTTCATCTAATAAATGTTTACCAGAAGCAACAATCTTAGTGCGAATTTGCTGCAAACGTTCGCTCAATGGGATTTTATTTGCAGAGTTTTTCAAACTAAGAAATTCAACAAAATCTAAAACTTTTTCTTGCTTGTCTTATAGAAGAGAACGCCACTTTGTTAATAACTCTTGTTCTGAACTCATTAGTATTTACCCACTACTGTTACTTCTATTGTGATTGGGTATTTTTATTGTAGAATGACGTTTAAATTTAATCCTACTTGTGAACAAGAAGATCCCCAACTTCTTAAAGAAGTTGGGGATCTGAGCCTTTAGCAGAGGTGACTCACCTACTCATTCATTATCTTTAATTACCTGCCAGGAACCTTCAACCCCCGACGCTCAAGGATTTGTCGCACCTCTGGGCTGGGCGCATAGTTATAGCCGTAGGAGGAGTTTTCAGAGTCATCCATGATTTGAGGTGTAAGCAATACAATCACCTCATTGCGCTGATTATTTCTGTTTGTACTTCTAAACAGCGAACCAATAAGTGGAAGATCACCCAAAATGGGAATCTTGGAAATAGTTGTCCGATCTGTGTCTTGAATAATGCCTGAAAGAATGAGTGTTTGACCATCTCGCAGACGAACAATACCAGAATTTAGCGATCGTTCAGACACCAAAAATATTTGTTGGAGATTACCTCCTCCAACATTTAGATTAGCTGACGATTGGGGTGCTTTAACAACGGGAGCCACTGATAAGGATACGAAACCATTGTCATCAATCCGATCTACTTTGACAGCTAGGGTTAAACCCACATCTGTTTTTTCAGCTGTAATTGTTTGTGTAGCAATACCATCAGCACTAGTTATTCTGGTTACAATGTTTCCTAGCACTTCTTGGGTCAGCTTAACAGTAGCCTGTTGACCTTCTTGCACAATTAAGGTAGGGTCGGTCAAAATCTTAGCATTGCCATTTGTAACCTGGGCCTGCAAGCTAGCTAGTAACTTTTTGGGGAACTGGTATAAACTTGGGAGAGCGAATGTATATGTATCAGGAGTTCCAGAGGTTGTGCCTGTTGCCGGAGTTCCTGGAGTAAAACCTGTAATACCTGGTTGTAATGCATTACCTCCTGCATCAGCAGTAGCTGATGGTCTGTTGCCTTGTGGGTTAAAAAATCCATCACCTAGAAATGTTCCACCTGTAACGGGATTCTGGATAACCGGCGTACTAGTAACACTGCTCGACGTTTCAGCTCTAGTAGCTGGTCTGGAACCGCCAAAATTCAAAGATGCTGCACCACCATCACTGCTAAAAAATTGATTGCCAACCCCAAAAGAAAAGCTGGTGTTGTAATCCTGGGTGTTTAAGAGGTTAACATCGATAATCTTGACGTTAACTACCACTTGACGACGGCGGATATCAAGCTGAGTTAGTTGAGCCATTGCCATCTCAACTAGCCGGGGAGGGCCAATTAAGGTAAGGGAATTGGTGCGCTCATCTCCTAATGCCTGTAATCCTCTAAGTAATGGGTTAGAGTCTGTAAAATTAACGCGTTGAGTTTCAACTCTGGTTTCTGTGGTCGTCTGACTTTGGGTGACAGGCGCAACTCCAGTACCCACAGCTACGGCACTAACACTGGTAACTTGTCGTTCTCGGCTGACGGCACTTTCTGCTCCCAAGCCGACCAAAAAGTTCAGGGCGACTCCCACTGACACCTGATTGAGTCTCAGGCTACGCATAATCATGTCACGGGTGGAATTAGGTAGTTTAGGTCCAACAAAAACTGTGCGATTGCTGCGGTTAGCTTCCAAACCACTCAAGCGCAAGACGTAGTTAAACACATCTTGCACTGGCTCGTTTTCTATATCCAGGGAGATTGTTTGAGAGGTTGCTTGACCTCCAGCACCAGCAGCTTGCTCACCTCCGATATAAGCCAGGTTCAAATTAGCAGCACGAGCAAGCAGTGATAAAACCTCACGCACTGGCGCATCTCGCAGCACTAGACGAGGTACACGTTCCTGAGTTGCTAAGTCAACAGTGCTAGGAGAAGCATCGGTAGCCGAAATAGCAATATCTCCTACTGGTGGGGCGACGGCTCTGGGTAAGAAAGGTGGAGCCTGACTCACAGGTTGACCTGGCCCAGCAGCTTGTGCAGGTTGTCCGTCAATGGTGACTTCCGGGTTGGGAACGAGAACACCTGGATTTTGACCAGGTTGGGCTGGACTAGTAACAGGTGGTGCTGTGGATGTTGGCGCTGTTGGCGTTGGCGCTGATGCTGTAGTGCCTGTTGAAGGGCTAAAGCTGAGTGTAATTCCATTTGGCGATCGCACCACAGGTTGACTGCCAGGTGCATTGTTGCTACCAGTCACCGTCACCCGAACACTATTAGCATCAAGCTGATTAACCTCGACAGATGCAATTCCTGGTGCTGGGTTATCTTGACGAAAGCTATTACCTTGTGGTAATCGTAATTGAGTGTTGATAACATCAGCGACTAAAGCCTTGCCTCTTTTTGTAGTGAAAACTTGGGGGCGCGACCCAGAAGAAGTTTTCAAAGCAACGCTAATTCCACCATTAACGGGATTTAGCTTGACATCAGTAACTTGACTAATTTGTGCCCAAACTGGTTGAGCCGCCAAAAATACAAAAGCGGCAGTACCTAAAATAAAACTATTACCGTGAAGCTGTTTCACAGTTCATTCCTCACCTTATAAAACCCTGTTTACATACAATTTTGAGTAGGCGATTAGAAACCGCACACCAATTGCTTATGGGGAAACCCCATTGGTGCTAGCCTCTTCCTGTGGGAGAAGACTGCGCTTTGACTACACGAGACTTTCCCACCTACCCTGCGGGAACGTCAACGGCGAACGTGAGTTTCAAAACCCTCAATTTTTCCTTAGTCTGCGGCAAGGGTTTGTCTACGCTTGTGTAGCCGCGAATTCTATATTCGTCCTAGCTCTAATTTGACTACTTTTTCGCAGCAGCTTTAGCTGCTGCGGCTATTTCTTCTGGACTAAGTGGCATCAATACCTGTAACTGGAATGATGTATTAATCGCTGCTGGACCAACCCGCATCGGCGTTTTGTCTAATGGGGATCTTGACTCTGCTGGAGCCAAAGTTGCTTGATAATCTTTAACTATTAACAAAGGCTGTAACCGCTCGATGTTACGAATTATCGATTGTGTTTGTTCATAAGTTGCAGTAATCTCGGCATTGATACTACTGCGTTGCAGCTTGCCGTCAACCTGTAGTCCTAGACTTCCATCGACAATCGGTTCTGGTTTTTGGGAAATTGGCACAAATTTCTTTAGTTTGGCTCTTACTGCATTAATAGAAGTTGGAGTATTGCCAGACTCAATTAAGCGGTTCAAATCCAATAGCAATGTATCTAAGGTTTTTTCGTTAGCAAATAAACTTAAAACCTGAACTTTTTGCTGCTTTGCCTGTGCTAGTTCGTCTTTAACTTTGTCAATCTGTTTGATATTGGCTTTTTTTTGCTCAATTTGCGCTTGCAGCTCTGTGCTTTTGGCTTGCTGCTGCTGATAGCTTTCCCAAGCTGGCATCAGCAGGTTTAACACTATATAACCTGCTCCCGCTAAACCAACTACCCCCACCAAGATTCCAATAATTTTTGGTGTGAAAGCAATACCAAATACCACAGGTGAGGCTGGCGCTGCCTGATCGAATTCCCCAGCTTGTTCGGCAAAATTTAAATCATCACTCAGCGTCATTTTGAAATGACTCCTGTTTGTTGCATATTACGAATTCGAGTTACTAACCCCACTGTGCCTTTTTTTTCTAACTCTCGAATTAATTCCGACGCTGGAACGTCGTTCATGCTCGATTGAATAGTGTATTTAACTACTTGAGGTGGCTTAATTATTACATCAGTAGAAGATTGACTCGCACTTGCTGTTAAGGGAGCCTCTACTAACGTTGCTGTCAGAATTCTGGTTTCTGCGGACTTCAAAAACTGAGACTGTTGTAAACTCAATAAGAAATCATTGACATCATTAAAAGAACGAGCCAATCCGTTAATTTCTAATCCCCCTGCGGGATTATTTGGTGGCTGACCTGCCGCTACCGCAATGGGTGGGATTTGCTTGATGTTCTCGATTTGCACTGCGCTTGGGATGCGATCGCGCAAATCTTGCAGCATGGCTGACCAAGGACGAATCTGGTCAAATACAGTTACTAAAGCTTGGGTTTCCCCTTTAATTGCATTTGTCTCGGCTTTGATTTTGTTCAGATTTCCTATTTCTGTATCTAACCTCTTGCTTTCTTGATCTAATTGTGCAATTTGACCATCTAATTCAACAATCTTCCCTTGTAACAACCACCAACCAACTCCCAATAAAGCTGGAAGACCTACACCTACTGCAACTCCCACATACAGTAGTGTTAAATCCCCTGTAGGAAATTTGAGGTTTATTCCTCCCTTTTTCTCAGGCTTTTTCTGGTATGCTGGGCGGTCTTTAAGAAAGTTAACATCTAGGCTGTACATTTTATTACACCTCCCGCATTCCTAGACCAAGTACGATCGCCAAACCAGAGCGTTGTACCTGTGGATATTTATCAGTGTCCACTTCCAAAGACAAAGACCCGATTGGATCTATTTGGGTAGTTGGCAAACTCAATCGTTGGGTAAAAAATTCATCTAGCTGTTGAAGTCCACCTCCTGGTCCAGCTAATAAAATCTGCGCTACCTCCAAATTTTCACTTTGATTTAGGTAAAAATCGATGGAGCGGCGCAGTTCATCCGTTAGTTCTCCCAAGACTCTTAATATGGCAGCCATGCCAGGATCGAGTTCGGTAACGCCAGTTTTCCCGCCATCTATGGGAGTTGCAGGAATAACCATTCCGTGTAACATTTCCATATTTCGTGATGTAGGTAAGCTCATTGCCCTTGCTAAGGCAGTTTGCATTTGATAAGTCCCGATTGGGACTGTGCGTGAAAATTGCGGTACTCCGTTAACGATGATGGCAATTTCTGTACTGTCGAACTCGATATCAACTAATACTGCTGCTTCTTGCGGCCCAAATTGTCGTAGTTGTTCGCGAATAGTCCGAATTAGAGCAAAACTGTTAATTTCTAAAACATCAATTTGTAATCCTGCTTGCTCAAATGTGCTTATATAGGTATCCGTTATCTCTTTGCGGGTGGCAACTAGGAGTACGTGTACTTTTTCAATGCCATCTTCATCTACAAAATACCCAAGTTTCTGATAATCTACATCAGCCTCTTCACGAGGATAGGGTAAATACAAACCTGCTTCATGGTTCAGCACCATTTCTCGCAGTTCTTTATCATCTAACTCTGCTGGCACTGGTATAATCCGAACGATAGAATCTCGTCCTGGTACACCAGTAGCAACGTGAGAAGTTTTGATTTTGCTCTCAGCTAGCGCCTGCTGGATTAATTGCGCCATTGCTGGCGGGTCGTTGATTTGACCATCAGTAACTATCCCTTCTGGAACTGCTACCGATGTATAGATTTCTAGTTTCAAGCCTTGACCCTGCTTGCGTAGCTGAACAACATTCACCCGTTCAGGAGCAAGTTCAATGCCTACCCCTTTTTTCGATTTGCCAAACAGACTATTGAAGCTTTTTACCACAGTTGTGCCCGCTGGACTACTAAATTGAAAATTTAAATTAGTTGCAGTAAAGGCGTTATATATTACGTCTTTACGGGTAATTTATTTAGCCTATAATCTCAACAATTCTGTCTAAGCTTTTCACACCGATCAAGCGTAAAAATACTGGGAAAATGATTCAATTGCGAAAATTTAAACAACTTGTTGCTTTAGTACTGCTTGGCTTATTAACCAGTTGGATTGTAAGTTGCAGTACAGGCAATGTTAATACAAGTACAAAACAAGCTACTTCAGGAGTGGGAACTGTTGAGTTTTGGACAATGCAACTCCAACCTCAATTTACCGACTACTTCAAAAGCCTAATTGCGAATTTTGAATCGCAAAATCCAGGTATAAAGATTAACTGGGTTGATGTACCTTGGGCAGCAATGGAGAACAAAATATTAACAGCTGTCTCCGCAAAAACGCCACCTGATGTAGTCAACTTAAATCCGGGTTTTGCTTCTCAACTTGCCGGACGAAATGCCTGGTTAAATTTAGATGCGAAAGTCCCAAATGATGTACGTTCCTCCTATCTGCCGAATATCTGGAAAGCAAGCACGCTTAATGGTAAGAGTTTTGGGATTCCCTGGTATCTCACCACACGGTTAACCATTTATAACACTGATTTATTAAAACAGGCAGGTATCAATAAAGTCCCTGCAACCTACGCAGAATTGGCACAAGCCGCGCAACAAATTAAAGACAAGACGGGTAAATATGCCTTTTTTGTGACTTTCGTACCGCAAGATTCCGGTGAAGTGCTGGAATCGTTCGTGCAAATGGGAGTCACTTTAATAGATGCTGAGGGCAAAGCCGCGTTTAATTCAGCACCAGGTAAAGCTGCGTTTCAGTATTGGGTGGACTTGTATAAAAAAGGTTTGCTTCCTAAAGAGGCTTTAACTCAAGGACATCGCCACGCGATCGATTTATACCAATCTGGAGAGACTGCGTTTCTAGCTTCTGGGCCAGAGTTCCTGAAAACGATCGCTAATAATGCCCCAAAAATTGCTCAAGCTTCAGAAATAGCACCTCAACTCACTGGTGACACAGGTAAGAAAAATGTCGCGGTAATGAACATAGTTATTCCCCGCGATAGTAAACAACCAGATGGCGCTGTGAAATTTGCTTTATTTGTCACCAATGACGAAAATCAGTTAGCCTTTGCTAAAGCTGCAAATGTTCTACCTTCTACAATCAAAGCATTATCTGATACTTACTTTAAAGATGTTCCAGCTAATGCTTCAACAGTAGAAAAGGCGCGGGTTATCACTGCCCAACAACTGCAACAGGCAGAAATATTAACTCCTACTTTGAAGGATTCCAACAAACTGCAAAAGGCTGTTTACGAAAACTTGCAAGCAGCAATGTTAGGCGAGAAAACTGTAGATAAAGCCGTAGAAGATGCGGCGCAAGAGTGGAACAACAGATAAGTTTTGTAATTTCTAATTCCTAAGGGAACTCCAAGAAATAAATTATCCAATCTTGTGGGGTGGGCATATTGCCCGCTATATGAACTGGGCGGGCAATATGCCCATCCCACAATAAATAATTGAATATTTTTTTATTTGTCAGTCCCTAATTACGAATTACGAATTACGAATTATATTGGTGGTTGATAAAAAATCTCCTACTAGATAAAGGGAACCACACAAAACGATTAAATCGTCTATGGTGGTGGTTGAGGTTGCGGCTTCTAGTGCTGTGAATAAATCTGGATGGATTTGGCGATCGCTTAATTCTGGACAGAGGCTGTAAGCTAGGTTTGATAAGTAGTCTAGGTCAGCAGAAGTTCTACCGGCCCAAGGTTCTACTGGTATTGGCACTAAATAAAGGCGATCGCCTGGTCGCAGTAAAGCGGTAAAAATATCAGCATGATCCTTATCGGCAAACATTCCCACAATCCAATTGACGGGCTTATGGTTAACTGCGTCTAAGCTATCAACATATTGGCGAAGAACTTGAGCGGCGGCGGTATTATGAGCGCCATCAAGTAATAATTTATGGTTGTTCCAAGTAACCCATTGCATCCGCCCCGGCCATTTAGTTTTTGCCATGCCGTTAATTATGGCTTCTTCTGAAATCTGCCAACCCTGTTGTTGAAGAATTTCTAAAGCAGCTATTGCCAAAGCTGAATTAGTTAATTGAATTTGTCCCGCCAACGGCAACGGATATTTAATTAATTTTGAATTTTGAATTGTTTCATACTCTGCCCATCCTGTGGCGATTTCACGGGCAGGTTGAGGCGTAAAAATTGGACATTGTAATTCTAAGGCGCGCGATCGCACCACTTTCTCTGCCTCTGGTGGTAATGGTCCAACTACAACGGGACATCCAGGTTTAAGAATACCTGCTTTTTCTCTAGCAATGTCAGCGACGGTAGGGCCAAGTTGTTGCCAGTGTTCCCGGCTAATGGAAGTAATGAGTGTAACTAAAGGTTCTAAGCAGACATTCGTAGCATCTAACCGCCCTCCCAGTCCGACTTCTACCACAGCCACATCAATTTGCTGCTGGGCAAAATATAACCAAGCAGCCGCCGTAATTACTTCAAACTGGGTTGCCGATTCGTCACCAGCACGAATAACCACTTGGACTTTTTCTAATAATTGGCTTAATTCCTCTGAGGAAATTGGCTGTTCATTCAGACAAATACGTTCCGTCCAATCAACTAAATGGGGGGAAATGTAGCGTCCTGTACGATAACCAGCCTCAGTGAGTACCGAGGAAAGATAGGCACACACTGAACCTTTGCCATTAGTGCCAGCAACATGAATTACCGGAACTTGGTGATGAGGATTGCCGAGATTTGTCAATAGATTGACAATGCGATCGAGTCCCAGATGGACGCCAAAGCGTTGCAGGGGTTGTATTACAGAATCGATATCCAAGGAATGGGAGCGGGGAGTGGGGAGTGGGGAGTGGAAAGCAGGGGAGCAGGGGAGCAGGGGAGCAGGGGAGAAGTTGCAGTCTTTTGCCTTTGCTCCCTGCTCGCTACCTCTGTGGCTCCTGTTACCCAATTCCCAATGGCATTAATCGATATGAATGAAACCGACTGTCTCCATAGACAGAAACAGCCGATTGAAGAGTGATGATATTAAGCCTAAATTAGGCTTCCCGATCCAAAAAGCCTTGAATTTGTCTTAAAGCCGCAGCGCCAATATTAAACACTGCCCAGCTAGCGGCAATAACAACTGGTGCTAAAACGATCGCTATACGGTAATCGATATCCATATCTAGAACCCCTCTCTTAAGTAGAAATTAAAGTTTTGTCAACTGCTCTCATTTTTATTTTTAGCTGAAGTGGGCAACTTTTCCAAATACAAATGTAAAGAATGTTTAAATTATGGGGTATTGAGTATTGGGTATTGGGGATAAGAGGCAGAGTTGCAAAGGGGCAGAGGGGAAAAAACTTACTACAACTTCTCTTCTCCTCTGCTCACCACTCCCCACTCTCTAAGCCTTGCCAAAACCAATATCAGTACTCTTACCAGCATGAACTAAAGCTAACTTTTGGTAACGTTTAGCGTGTTCAATCAGTTCTGCGGCTTCAACGTCTGTTACTTGGCGTAACACTTTACCTGGAATACCGACAACTAGAGACAAAGGCGGTACATTTTTAGTTACCACTGCGCCAGCACCAATAATGCTACCAGTACCTACTCGTACCCCATCTAAAATCACTGCGCCAATGCCAATCAAGCTTCCACGCTCGATGTAAGCAGAATGTACGACAGCGCGATGTCCTACGGTAACATGATCTTCTAAGATTGTTGGAAAACCAGCATCACCATGTAAAATTGCACCATCTTGAATATTGGTGCATTCGCCAATTTCAATCCGTTCTACATCTCCCCTTACCACTGCGCCATACCAAATGCTCACTCCTGTTGCTATATTTACTGAACCCATAACAACAGCATTGGATGCAATGAAGGCAGCTTGAGAAAAATCAGGAGATGTCCAGTAAGAAGCGGTAGACACGATAGAATATGAATATGGTACCCAGGAACACTGGAAAAACTCCAACCTTTGAGGCTGGTTGCACAACCAGGATATCACAGCGTCAAGCCTCTACGCTGAGGAAAACACTAGTGAATAATGTTCCTGCCGCAACACCGTGTTTATGCAGCAGTGAGCAAGTAACCCAAAGTGGTTGAGCCGAAGTGTATAATCCGACCCACTAGTGCTAGTGAAGACAAAATTATGTTTGTACGCACTTCATGATGAATCCAGGTTTGCAGTACCCGATGTTTGGGCCGGAAATACAGTGTCCCCATTGTCGCCAGACTATTCCGGCGTTGACACTAACAGATACCTATTTGTGTTCTCGTCATGGCGCGTTTGAAGCTAATCCTAAAAATGGAGAGTTAATCCATTTGCAATCGGGGCGTCATTGGCGGAGGTGGAATAATGAATGGTATAGACAACATACTCATCCTGATGGTATTCGCTTTGAAATTCACGAAGCATTAGACAAGCTCTATACCCAAGGTTTTCGAGCAACACGAGTAATTATTGCTCGACGCTATCAGGAATTGATGAGTGGCTACTTAGAACGCAGCACGCCTTGGCGTTCTGGACAACCAGAAGCTACTGCGGCGCGTTTGTACGGTTTACCCGTGGAGTTTAGCCCTGATAGCTCAGATGATGCCTGTTGGGAAGTGATTAATTTTGACTTGGAAAAAGAGCCTGGTGTCCCTGTACGCTACCCTTATTTCAGGTTGTTTGAGTAAAGTTAGGAGTTAGGAGTTAGGAGTTAGGAGTTAAATTCAATTTATAACTCATAACTTACAACTCCTAACTTTTGTTATGCACCACGCTTCTATTCGGACTGCGAATATTCATCGAGCGATCGCTTTCTACGAACTTTTAGGGTTTACAATCTCAGAACGTTTTACCACAGGCTATACCTTAGCTTGCTGGATGGAAGGATTGGGCGGCAGAATTGAACTGATCCAAATTCCCGAACCAAAGCCAGCCCCAGATGCGTTTGCTGACGAGCATTATGTAGGGTATTATCATCTTTCGTTCGATTTAACTGAGATTACACCAGATTTACCTAGTTGGTTGACAAATTTACAAGAACGTGTACTCTTGGCGACTGAGAGTCAAACCGAAGGATTACAACCGTTGAAGGTGCTTTTAGAACCAACACAACAGCAAATAGGCGATCGCATTTACGAAGTGGCTTTCATCGCCGATACCGATGGCTTACCTCTGGAATTCATTCGGGTTTTAGCAAAACTCCCATAATTTAGCTTTTTTATGACCTTTGTTGTTAATATATTGTTTTTCTGTATTGTTACTGAAGTCACAGATTTTTTTGCCAGATTAAAGTGTAGTCACTCACGAAAATAATTATGTAACTTAATTTACAGATAAATCTGCTAAATACATGTATGGATTTTCCAAATTTTATTCTAAGTTTTATAAATATCCCTTGCCGTTATTACTTTTAAGTTTATGGTTAGTAGCTGTTTTTTTGTTGAGCGATCGACCTGCTCATAGCCAACATACAGCCACATCTAATAAAGAAAAATATCAGTCAAGCTTGTTAGCAAAAAGAATAATGCCCTCAACACTGACAGAAAATGTCCGTAAGACAGTGCTGGAGAATGGTCTAACTGTCCTCACAAAAGAAGTGCATACTGCGCCAGTGGTGACGGTGCAGGCTTGGTATAAAGTCGGATCACGCAACGAAGAACCGGGCGTGAATGGCATTGCCCACCAATTGGAACACATGATGTTTAAAGGTACAAAAAATCGTCCGATTCAATTTGGACGTTTGTTTAGTGCTTTAGGTAGTGATTCCAATGCTTTCACCAGCTATGACCAAACTGCATATTACGGTACTGTGGAACGAAACAAGCTGAAAGCGCTCTTGGTGTTGGAAGCAGACAGAATGCGAAATTCCCAGATTGAGCCGGAGCAATTAGCCAGTGAAAAGCGGGTAGTAATTTCCGAGTTGCAGGGTTACGAAAATAGTCCAGAATATCGCCTCAATCGCGCTGTCATGAAAGCGGTGTTTCCCAATCATGCTTATGGGTTGCCAGTAGGTGGCACTAAAGCTGATGTCGAGAAGTTTGAAGTTGAGCAGGTAGAAAAATATTACCGCAATTTTTACAGTCCTGATAATGCTGTCTTGGTGATTGTTGGAGATTTTCAAACAGCCAATACTCTCGAAACAATTAAAGAAGTATTTGGCAAATTACCCAGGCAGGAGGCAGGAGTTATTTCTCCCTCATCTCTATCACTCAACACTCAGCACTCAACACTCAACACTCAGCACTCAACACTCAGCACTCAGCACTCAATACTCAACACTCAGCACTCAACACTCAGCACTCAACACTCAGCACTCAACACTCCCATCGTATTGCGAGAACCGGGAGCAGGGCGACTGTTACAAGTTGTGTATCCGCTACCTGATGCAAATCAACCAGATGTGCCTGCGCTGGATGTGATGGATTACATCTTGACAGAGGGACGGAATTCTAGACTTTATCAGGCATTGGTGGAATCAGGTTTAGCGAGTGAAGTTACAGCATCCGTTACCAGTTTGCGAGAATCTGGCTGGTATGAGTTGTTGGTAACGGCTGGAGCTAAACAAGATTTGAAAAAAATTGACTCAATCTTGAGTAGTGCGATCGCCAATGTAGCAGAAAAAGGTGTGACATCTGAGGAAGTAGAACGAGCCAAAACTCAATTAGCAGCAGATGTAATTTTGAGTAACCGTGATATCACCTCTCAAGCAATGCGATTGGGTACTGATGAGACAACTGTTGGTGATTATCGCTATACAGATCGCTATTTGGCAGCTGTTCGTTTGGTGAAGCCGACGGATGTCGTTGCTGTGATTAACAAATACCTGACAAAAGAAGCGCGGACAGTTGGGTTTTTTGAACCAACCCAGAAGCGGATAACAGAAGTTGCTGACAAACCACACTCAGCCCAAACTACAGAAAATTTCTCTCCTGGCGCACCTGTGCTTTTTTCTGAGGTGATGAAATACTTACCACCTGTGGATTTGGCTACAGATGCGATTGCCCAAGTCTTACCGCAGGAATTTAAATTGACTAACGGATTGCGGATATTGCTGTTACCAGATCGGAGTACTCCCACCGTTACCTTGAGCGGTTATATTCAAGCTGGGACAGAATTTGATCCAGAGAATAAAGCTGGATTGGCTGCTTTTGTGTCAGATAATTTGCTAAATGGCACTAAGAGCAAGGATGTTTTAACTATTGCTAAAGTCTTAGGAGAACGAGGGGCAAGTCTAGACTTTCAAACCTACCGCGAAGGTGTGCATATCGAAGGTGATAGTTTAGCAGATGATTTGCCGATACTCCTGGAGATATTGGCAGATGTTGTGAAAAATAGTACCTTTCCAGCCAAAGAGTTAGAACTGCATCGCCAGCAAACTTTAACTGATTTGCAACAGGAATTAGATGAGCCATCAGAAGTAGCCAGAAGAGTATTTGTTCAGTCAATTTATCCGAAAAAACACCCCTTACATACCTTTCCCACAGAGGAGAGTTTACAGCAGATTCAGCGCCAGGATGTGATTGATTTTAAAGCTAAACATTATCGTCCAGATACAACAGTGCTAGCGCTGGTGGGAGATTTCGATCTAGACAAAGTGCGATCGCTGATTAAAAATAAGTTTGGAGACTGGGAAGTTAGCGGCCAAGCACCGACATTAAAATATCCTCCGGTGGCAATGCCACAGAAAATCGTCAGTGTCAACCCAGTTTTACCAGATAAAGCCCAAGCTGTAACTTATATGGGTTACACAGGCATTAACCGTTACGATCCTCGATTTCATTCAGCCTTAGTATTAAACCAGATATTGGGAGGCGATACCCTATCTAGTAGACTAGGTGCAGAAGTGCGCGATCGCCAAGGTTTGAGCTATGGAATTTATAGCTCCTTCCAAGCTCTTAAGAATGTAGGGACATTTTTGATCGAGATGCAAACTAGTCCTGAAGATAGCAGTAAAGCGATCGCTAGTACCCGCCAAATGCTACAGCAAATCCATCAACAAGGTGTCACAGCACTAGAAGTAGAAACAGCTAAACGCACCCTCATCAGCAGCTACAACGTTTCCCTAGCAAACCCAGAGGAATTAACAGATAGAATTCTGATGAATGAGGTGTACGGACTAGATAAAGTAGAATTGCACTCCTTCACTGATAAAATCCAGAAAGTCACCCTTACTCAAGTTAATCAAGCGGCTCGTGAGTTACTCCACCCAGATCAAATCGTAGTCGTTACTGCTGGGCCATCTGTGTTAGCAGAGAAAAGTATTAGATAGAGATAGGCACTGGGCATGGATAATATAAAGAATAGGTAAAGTGGTTTTCCCCGCTACCTATTAATTGTTATTGCTCATTAGCATTGCCTTTTGAGAATTAGTGATGAAAATTTATAACTATTTTTACGAAATTGTAATTAAATCCCTTAGTTTTACACTTCCTACTTGGGTACAAATATTACGGCGTAACTACGTGATATTAACGTTACTTCTAGCTCTAAATTTCATCGCTGCTACTCCAGCAATGGCGGCGAATAAGTCTTTTGATTTGCTCAAGCAACCAGCTACAGAAATTACAGTTAGCTTGGGTAATGCGGCTAACGAACTCAAATTTGAGCCAAATCATTTGGAATTTGAGGTTGGCAAACGCTATCAACTACGGCTTACTAATCCTAGCCAACTGAAGCACTATTTTACTGCTAAAGATTTTGCCGATGGCATCTGGACACAAAAAGTTGAAGCAGGCAAAGTAGAGATCAAAGGAGCCATTCACGAACTGGAACTTAAGCCCGGTGCTGAAGCCGAATGGGTATTTGTGCCCTTGAAATCTGGTACTTATGGCTTACGTTGTACAATACCAGGACATACAGAAGCAGGTATGATTGGAGAAATTGCCATCAAGAATTAAAAATTAAAGATAATTGAGTTAAATTCTCTGCGTAGCTCTGCGTTTACCTTTGCGCCCTTCTGCGTTTAAATTTCAACCCTCATTTTAAACAAAACTGTACTAACTCTCATAGTGCGTTCTGAAAAATAGCTTAGGACGTTTTTGATTCAAGTCCAACACATAAGGAGTATGCCAATATGTTATTCTATATACATTAGCGTCAAAAATAGAAGAATCCCTATCAGGGATTAAAATAACTTAAATTATAGATATTATTTCTCAATTAATCTAGAGAAAGCATTGATACTTCAGCGTCACAGCCACCAGTAATTATTAATTTCCCATGAACATTTTCAGTAACTTACTTTCTCAAGCGACTCAACCTGCACCTGCGAAAAAACAGCGCCGAGGAATTGAAATTAAATCGCCGCGTGAAATTGAAATCATGCGGCAATCATCGGCAATTGTCGCAACTGTCCTAAAAGAAATTTCCGAGCTAGTAAAGCCAGGAATGACAACAGCTGATTTGGATGCTTATGCAGAAAAGCGCATCCGCGAAATGGGTGCAACACCGAGTTTTAAAGGATATCACGGTTTTCCAGGTTCTATTTGCTCCAGTATTAATAATGAAGCAGTACATGGCATTCCTAGCCCCAAGAAAGTGATTCGCGTCGGGGATGTATTAAAAGTAGATACGGGTGCTTATTACCAAGGCTTTCATGGTGATTCTTGCATTTCAATTGCTGTCGGTGAAGTGACAGAAGAAGCGGCTAAATTAATTCGTGTAGCAGAAGAAGCTTTATATAAAGGCATTGAGCAAGTAAAGGCTGGTGTATACCTGCTTGACTTAGCTGGAGCAATTGAAGATCATGTGAAATCTAACGGCTTTAGTATAGTTGAAGAGTTTACTGGACACGGTGTCGGTCGTAACCTGCATGAAGAACCTTCAGTATTCAACTACCGTACTCGTGAGATGCCAAATGTTAAACTTCGAGCGGGGATGACGCTGGCAATTGAGCCAATTTTAAACGCAGGTTCTAGACACACGCGGACATTATCTGACCGTTGGACAGCAGTCACTATGGATAATTCTTTGTCTGCTCAGTTTGAGCATACAGTTTTGGTGACAGAGACTGGTTATGAGATTTTAACTGACCGTTCTAAGCTGTAATTCTCAGTTGTAATTATCTGTTGTTGAGAGAGGTAAAGCGTTGAAAGAGGGCGATTTACCTCTTTACTTTTTTAACGCAATTTGTAAAATATTCAATACCTACTATATAGTAATCCTATCTAATTTTTCACAAATGATTTAGGAATGCTGACTAGTCACCGCATAATTAGTTTTATAAATAGAAAGCATCTCTTTAGCTTGGACAGAGACAGACGTACTCTCTGGAATAGCTTCTAACAAATTAATTGCTTGCTGCCATTTATCTTGTGCTTGCTTTCGACTTAGTTGTGAATGAGGTGAATTTTGAACAAATAAATTAGCTTCTGTTGCTAGCTTGTGGGCTGATTCTAAGTTTCCTACAGCTTTCTTTTCAATTATGACTCTTTGGCTGATAGATTTATAGTTAATTTGATAGTAAGCTAATTTCTTCTTTGCTCGGTTATAAAGTGATGTTTTAGCAGGAATTCTATCTAACAAAATTATTGCCTGATACCATTTAGTTTCTGCTTGTTGCCAGACCTTTAGAGGATGCGGTGGCTTTTGAACCAGAGAAGCAGCTTCCATGCCAAGTTTTTGAGCAGATTTAAAGTTGGCGATCGCTCTGCCATCGTCTATGACGAACGCATTTGTTTCTTGAGTTAAACTTAGATTTTGCTCTCTAATTTTCAAACCAGCAAAAGTTAAGATTAATAAACTTGAAGCGATAATCAAAGCTGAACGTATTATTTTTGGTGTTGAAAACTTTGGTACTATTCCTACTTCCTGGCTACTACTTTCCTGTTCAATCTTTTCCAGGGCTTGTTCTCCCTGTTGAGTTAAAGTATTAGCCTGAATAATTAAAGCAGCAATTTGCTCTTGGAAATAATCACAATCATTGAGAATATCTGTCAGTTCTTGAAATTTTCTTTCACTCGATATGATTAATTCGTGGTCATCGTCTAACCACTCTAAAGCGAAACCAGATTTACCATAAAAAGCTGAGACACCTAATAAAATATTTAATAGATTGCGACTATTTTTAATAGTATCAAAAATATAATTTATTTTTTGCTGTAATTGTAATAGTTGTTTTTGAGAATCGCTATTTTTTTCAATTTGATGTTTTAAAATATTATAGTTAGCCAAAGATAAATCAATTTGTAAGCTGTCATTCAAGGTTTGAAATTCATTGGATATACTTAAATTAATAATATTAAAATTTAGTTGATTTACTAATTGAATATCACTAAGAATATCAGCAGCTATTGCTTGCAAAAAATAACCCCATTCAATCCAATTATCAAGTTTTGAGTTTAAATCAGTTAATGAAATTTTAGTTTCTGAGTTTCCAAAATTTTCTGCGATCGCTGGATCGACTAATCCCAGATTAGGTATAAATAAAGTAGCTGCTGCGCTCAATCTAGGAAGTGTAGCAATCGCAGAATTATTGATATGCTCAAATCTCAATTCCTGAGCAATTAATTTTTTAATATTCCGTAGCTGTTCCTGAGCATTATTGATTAGGATAATTTGTTCCATAATTTGATTAGAATCGCCAAGAGTCAGTTTTAAACTCTGAATTAGTGTTGGCAATTCACTAACAAGTATTTCTAGGTTAGCCATAAATACCCCTTGGGGATTTGTCGAAAGTTTATGCGGAACAATTAAAATGGCTTGAGTAAGAATACAACCACGCCTATTGCATCTGAGCATCCTAAACAAGTCACAAATCTTAGGAGCTATAAAATGTATAGTTCCCGGAAATCCTGCTAAAGTAACAATTTCAGTTTAAAAATCCCAGATAAAGAGAAAATTACCCATTCACTAACCTATGAATGAAGTTGATTTAGCATTTACCCCAGCATTAGAGTTGGCGCAATTAATTCGTCGCCGGGAAATATCACCGTTAGAGTTGGTAGAAATATATTTAGAACGGATTGGGCAATTAAATCCCCAATTAGGAAGTTATTTTACAGTGACGGCAGAATTAGCGATCGCAGATGCCAAAGCCAAAACAGAATTATTGACAACTACCTCAGAACTACCGCCATTTTTTGGCGTGCCGATTTCCATTAAAGACCTCAATGCTGTAGCAGGTGTTACCTGTACTTATGGAAATCCGGCATTACTGAACAATATCTCTAACTATGATGATGGGGTTGTAACGCGGATTAAGCAAGCTGGATTTACTATTCTCGGTAAAACAGCTACTTCCGAATTAGGTTCTTTTCCCTACAGTGAGCCTATGGGTTTTCCCCCAGCGAGAAATCCGTGGAATTTAGAATACACCCCTGGCGGTTCCAGTGGTGGCGCAGCGGCGGCGGTAGCAGCGGGACTGTGTGCGATCGCTCAAGGTTCTGATGGCGGTGGTTCAATTCGGGGGCCTGCGGCTTGTTGTGGTTTGGTGGGACTTAAACCATCCAGAGGCAGGGTGAGTAAAGCACCCGTAGGCGAACGCCTCGCTGGAATTGCCGTCAACGGGCCAATCGCCCGGACTGTTGCCGATGCTGCTGCCGTTTTGGATGCCATGTCTGGTTACATGACAGGCGATCCTTACTGGTTGCCAGATCCCGAACCATCATTTCTCGCTGCAACTGGGACAAAACTTGGTGCTTTGCGAATTGCCTTTGACACTAGTATTTCTCCTTTGGGAGAAGCTGACGCCAACTGTCAGCAAGGTGTCCGCCAAACAGTCCAGTTATTAGAACAACTTGGCCACCACGTTGAACAAAAATCCCCAGATTTTAGTGGTTTAGTTGAACCATTTCAAATCGTTTGGCAAGCTGGAGTAGCTGCATCAGGACTTCCTGTTGAAGCTTTGCAGCCATTGAATCGCTGGCTATTTGCACGCACAGGTTCTGTTGGAGAATACCTGCAAGCAGTTTCCCAAATGCAGGTAGTGGCACGTCAGATTGTGGCGTTTTTCGATACTGTGGATGTGCTGGTATTGCCAGTTTATCTACATTCACCTATTCGCGTTGGGGAATGGGCTTCGCTCAGTCCAGAAGAGACATTCCAAAATATTATTGAGTGGGTTGCCCCTTGTCCGCCTGCGAATGCAACTGGACAACCTGCGATCGCAATTCCTGTCGGCTTTGATAGTAAGGGTTTACCCATCAGTGTCCAGCTAATTGGTAAACCTGCCGCTGAAGCCACAATCATCAGCCTAGCAGCACAATTAGAAGCGGCTAACCCTTGGATTCATCATCGTCCAGCCTTGGCAATATCGGGCTAATCATGCAGGCATCTCTGGAACAACTTTCGCAAATTATTGTGTTTGCGGGTTTAAAAACAGCAGAGAAGATCGGTTTGCAACCTTACACCCAGGTGCAGCACCATCGTAAAGGAGAAATTATTCTCCATGAAGGCGATCGCTTACCAGCAAAGCTCTACGCTGTTGTCAGTGGATCAATTCAAGTTACCAAAACAGCAACAACGGGGAAAGAAACAATTCTCCGTGCCTTAGCTGCTGGGGAAATTTTTGCGGCTCCTGCTTTGTTAGGAAATGGAATTTCTCCAGCAACTGTCACTGCTGAATCTGATTGTGAAATCCTCACTGTAGAGCGAGATGCTTTATTAAAAGCTATTGGCGAAAATCCTGAAATTGCCTTACGAATGCTGATGGTTTTTAACAGTCGGATTCAGCAATTACATGAAACAGTCCACGGATTAGTTTCTGAGAGAGCTATTGTTCGCCTTGCGAGATTGATTCAATATTTTGCTACTGAATCTGGAACTGAATCTAGTCCACAAGGCGAGTGCTTAAAAGTCAAATTATCTTATTATCGGATGGCTCGAAGTAGCGGCATTACTTACGAAGAATGCGTGCGATTAATTAAAAGTCTCAAGTCAGTAATTGTCTATCATCGTGGTGGGACAATTACTATACTTGATACTGAGAAATTAGATGCGATCGCATCTGGAGATATAGATTAGTCAGGGCGCACAGATGTACGCCCCTACACGTGGGGGACAGCAATTCAGACTGCTACAGCGACTCTATCTTGTTCGCGTGCAGCAACAACTAAAACTAGACATAGAGCTGCGATCGCTTTTTGCCATTCCTGCTGAACTTGCGCGTCTTCGACACCTTCAAACATCCCTATCAAGCGGGGAATAGAAGCTTCTAAAGCCGGACGAGGTACTGGACGGTGCAACTCAACCAAATGAGTTAGACTTTCTTGATTATGGAGAAAACCAATTACCCATGTTGTTGTGTGATCGGGACTATCAGGAACCCGCTTTACTCCCAATTCATTTTTTAGCCAGTTGTAAAAAGGTGGTAATTCCTTAGCTAAAACTCCTCCTGCTGTGGGTAAAGTTTCTTTAAGCAAATTGGTATCTAAGCTGTTTAATTCTTGTTGTAATCCAGGCGAATTTAGAACTTTAGTTAGAGGTTGTGATAGTATTTCTTCCAACTGAGCTTCAGAGAAATTTAAATTTTCAGCAAAAGTTAAAATTAGCGATCGCATTTTTTTAGACTCCATAATTAACTAATTTTTATCTGTGAATTTCTCAGAAAGTGTGAGCAAAAATGTCAGATTTTCTTCCGCTTTTAAGGCATGAGGTGCGTTAGCAGGCATAAAGACAAAAATCCCATGTTCAAGTTGAATATCTTCTCCAGATAAACTGAGTATACCTCTGCCTTCAATTACATTAATGGTGGCATTCCAAATAGAGGTATGCTCAGAAATATCAGTGTTAGCTGCGAGACAAAATAAAGTGTATTGACAAGCGTTATCTTTCAGCAGTACTTTGCTGAAAACTCCCGCACTGGGATATTGAATTTGTTCTCGTAGTTGAGTAATAAAAGATGGGTTAGTTATGATTTTGGTCATAGTATTTTGGGATGATAAACCGTAAGCAAGGCTGATAATCCTTCAAGGATTATCACTATTTTTCAGGAGATGGTTTTAGTGAATAAATTATGTTACTGAGCAACAGCACACGAAATGATGTAGCCTAATTCGTGTTGGTATTTATGAAAAACTTGATGAATTTCTAAAACTCGGTTGCGGATATCTCTTTGCATCAAGATATTCCAGAAAATTCGAGTTGTGTTAAAAAAACCTTCATCTTGAAATATCCGCCCTAAATTCAGTAAATTCATTGAGTCAGTTTGGCATTTCTGTATTTGCAATCCTGCTGTTACAAAAGCCGTAATCCAGTTTGATTCTGAAAGTGGTGTAGAATTAACTCGAATTACTCGTGCTAAGTCAGCATGAATTTGTTCTTCTTTATCACTGGCTAACAGTTCATGGGAGAGAAATTTACCTCCCCGTTTGAGCCGATTATGAATTTCAGCTAAAATCTTGGTTTTTCCCAATGGGGATTGCATTGTGAGAATGGCTTCTGCCAATACATAATCAAACTTTCCTGAGATTGCCTCTAGGTTGAAAATATTACCTTCAATTATTTCGACTTGATTTTCTAACCCAGCAGCGCAGATATTAGCACGCGCACTAGCTACACTATCAGGATTTTTTTCAATGCCTACTACTTTCACATGGTAGCTTTTTGCTAAAGCGATCGCACTATATCCAAAGCTAGAACCTAGCTCTAAAACTGTCTCTCCAGGTTGAAAATTTGCCCACTGAAATAATTTCTCGGTGGCTATTCGTCCACCAGGACGTAAATATTTTTTACCCGCTGCTGCTAATACTTCGTGCCCGTTAGCTGTTTGGAAATTGAGGATAGTATTGGTCATTTGTGCGACCCTCTGAACTTGTCTTATCCTCAATTTCTCAGTAATTTATGATATTGTCTTTGAGGTAGCTCATAGAAGCAGTATTAGAGGTTGTTTGAAAAGTAGTTTGTAATTTTAATCACATTATCACCCCCCTTAATTCACCCGATGCATTGGGGGGAAACAAGAAAAATCTGGTTCCCTCCCCTTAGAAAGGGGAGGGTTAGGGTGGGGTAAAAAATATTTGATACATCAATTATGACTTTTCAAACATCCTCTTAGTTTGCTTTCCATTCATGCTCAAGGAGCGCGTAAAGAAAGTTGTCATACCATTTGCCTTTGATTAACTCTTTTTCCCGCAGATGACCCTCACGACGCATACCAATTTTTTCTAATACCCTTACAGAAGCAACATTCTCTGAAACACACCAAGACCAGATACGATGCATTCTCAATTCTTCAAAGCCAAACTTTAAAATTGCCTGTGCTGCTTCTGTTGCATAACCTTGTCCCCAATATTGAGTATTTAGTTCATAGCCGATATTTGCTTCCCGCATTTCCGGGTCATTTACACGGATACCACAATTGCCAATCAGACGATTTTCTTCTTTGAGGACAATAGCTAACTGAAACTTAGTCCGAGGTTGCTCTTTTTGCTGTTCGATAAACATCTGGAGAAATTCGCAAACATCCTTCTGTGTGCGTTGTGTCCAGTAACTATAACGCAAGTACAAAGGATCAGATTGATAAGTAAAAACCGCCTGCCAGTCTGCCTCTATCAAATCACGCATTAGCAAACGGTGTGTTTCTAACATCATGTATTTCTTCTATGCGCTTAGTACAAGCAATCTAATAATTTTAACTTTTACATTTTGCACCTTGAGGAGTAGCATCGGGATAATAGGTAATGATCGCTTTTTCTTTACTTACAAAAACCGTAGTGAAAAACTTTCCCGTTTCTTTGTCACGTACATTATAAATACATGCTTCCTGATTATTACCTTGGAGTTTAAATATTTTGGTGGCATCTAAAAGCATTTCTTCGGCATTACTGAGATATCCATAGCCTTTAATAACATCTGTTACTGTGCGATTTTTCTGTTTAATTACTACACCCATTGTATAAATTACATTAGGAATAACTTCCTCTCGTCCTTGATTATTTGGCAAACGTCCGCCTATACCTTCATTTTGTAACTGTAAATATCTGCCGTAAAAATGCAAGCCACCAATATCTTTGGCATTATATATTTCGCCACAAAATATATGTTCAAACCCCTGACGTTGGAACCAAATATTTGTTAAATCTTCAAGAAATTGTGCTTTATTCCTACGTCCAGGGCGCAGTTCACCGCCGCTAACTTGCTGAATTTTCTGCAAGACATCTGGGTAATAAGATAACAATTGTTTAAAATTATTAGGACTAACTCTTGTACCAATAGGGCCGCAAAGTTTTAGTACAGCCTTGTCAAAAGGATTGAGCAGCGGTGGAGGTGGCGTGATATCTACCTGTTGCCCTGCGGGAAAGCGAACAGGAACCGGGTTATCAACATTATCAAAAAACGGCAAAAGTTGCGTATTTGACTGAGCCTGAACTTTCACTGAATTTTGCCAGCAAAATGAGGAAACCAGTAGTAAAAAAGCAAACAAATTTATCATCTGCTTTGACCTATCGGTTAGAAAATTTGGCTGCATAAATTTTTAGATGAATTACTTACATGGCAATACTACATCAAGTTTAATTTAAGGGATAGCATACTTTATAAAAAACCCGGCTTTTTTAATAAACCGGGTTGATAAAGTTCTTTAAAAGTCTGTTGGCTTGGAATTTTAAATTATTGATTACCCTGTCTTAAGCTAACTAAACGTGCCACGTTAATTTTTGGCAACTTTCATTAAATCCACGTTATTTAATGGAATCATTAAGTTGCCCCATCAATTTTTTGCATTTCTTGATCAGATAGTTTCACATTGATAGCTTGTGCTGAGTCTTCAATGCTAAAGACCTTGCTAGCGCCAGGAATTGGCAAAATAACGGGCGATTTGGAACGCAACCACGCCAGAACGATATTGTACACTGATACGCCTTTTTCTTTAGCTAACTGAGCGATCGCAGGAATATCTTGCAAGCCCTGATGGCGGCGCCTACCACCAAAGGGACTCCAAGGTAAAAAAGTCAATCCTTGCTGTTCGCAATATTTCAATACGCCATCATTTTCTGGCTGTCGTTGCCAAGGGCTGTATTGATTCTGCACCGAGACAATATCCACCACATCCTGCGCCCGCTTAATTTGTTCAACGGAAAAGTTAGAAACTCCCACAAATCGAATCAAACCAGCCTCTACTGCTTCTTTAACTGGCGCAAGGGATTCTTCAATGGTGTAATTAGTATCGGGAGAATGGTATTGCCAAACATCGATGGGTTTAGCACCACCCAATGCTTCAAAACTGTCGCGAATTGTTTGGCGCAAATGTTCTGGGTTGCCGTTGCTTGTCCAGTTGCCATCGGGACGCATCAATCCGCCCTTGGTTGCCACAATTACTTGGCTAACATCCCCTTTGTAACTAGTAAGTGCTTTGTGAATTAATCGCTCGTTGTGGTGCTTATCTGACTCATCTTTGCAGTAAGAGTCCGCAGTGTCAATAAATGTAATACCCAGATCCAAGGCACGATGAATAACTTGGATTGATTCCGGTTCGGGAGGACGATTAGAAATTGACATGGGCATACCACCCAAACCGATCGCACTTACAAAGATACCAGTTTTTCCTAGTTGTTTGGTTTCCATGCTTATAGCTATAGCTTTCTGCCCCAATTATCTACCAGTTAGTTATTCCTCATAAATCCTCCCTAGTACTTAGACTTGAGGAGAAGTGAATGTAATTCTTCTTTAAGCTAGGTGTGAGAATACCACATTATTTGACAAGCAACCGTCGTTTCCTCTAACTTCTACCTAATAATGATTACTAATATAAAATTTAGTATTTAATTTTATTCAAGTCATTTTTGATTGCAGTTTTGGTGAATTTAATTCTTGCTCAAGCTTGCCAATATTTAGATTCGTTTGCCATCTTATGAGAGGAAAAATAGTTGCAACCCAGTAGAGTAATTATTAATATTTACGCCCTGAAAACGGACGTAAATATCATTAATTAATTCTGTTGGCTAACTTATTTTCTCTAAATTTATTAGAAAATTTAGAAATTTAATTAATAGCCCTCTATAGTATAACCAGCAGATTGAACCATCTGTTTAATTGACTCTTCAGAAGCCGCAGCATCTACAGTTACAGTTTTAGTATCAACGTTTACATCTATTTTGGCATCAGATTCCATAGTCAGAATAGATTTAGTAATTTTCTTGGCGCACTCATCACCTTTAATATCTGGAACTTTCAATTGAATTGCCATTACTTACCTCATTACGTAAACTTAAATTTACATTTAAGAGATATAATATCAATTTTAATAGTGAGCGCACATCTTACTTGAGTTAGGGAATTGAGCGTCACAGAAATAGTAATAACTAATAGTTATATCTAAATCGTTATTGACAAAATATTTAGGTAGCAAAACCAAAATAAAATACCAAAATATATAAAAATTTTTATGAAAATGTACTTAGTACTACTAAGTTATAAAAAGCCGCTTGTTTAGTTTATTATAAAGACTCCACCAGACATTCACTCTGTTTTTCTAGGCGTTGCTGTTTGACGTAGTTGTTCTTATAGCACTGTCCAATCGTACAAGCGTCTATGCGTAATTCACAAAACCTTTTTATCTCTAGTTTTTAATTTATTGTATGCTTCAGATACTTTTGCCCAACATTTGGAGTACATATAGATTCAAAAAACAGCTATCTTGCGACATAAATATACTGTGGGTTCCCAACAAAGACTTTGAGCGACACAATTATGATAGGAGTGTTGGACACTGCTAATTTGGGTATTGACGATAGAGACTGCTTCACATTGCGAATGGGAACGATTCCTAAAATGTGCCATTAGTTAAAGCGCGATCGCTAAAAGTAACGAAAAAATTAGCATTTTTCGTTTGATTTATTTTCTAATCTCTACAATGAACTGTGACTCTCTAAGACTTGCTAATGCTTTTCTACAAGACGCTACGCGTAGCTTGTTTTCCCGTGGGGTAAGGTCTCGGTGATTGCGCGACTTCAGGATGCTGAAGTCATTTTGCTCATAAACACAACCTAGTCAACTACAAATACCCACTTTGTCAGTTTGTCTAATTAAGATATGTTTGGTAAATAAAATAAGTAGCCTACATCATCGGCTGTTATTTCACACTTGACATAAAGCATTGTGAGTGCAAAACGTCTGCCAGAAACCATTGCCCATGTCAGAATTACCCGCCAATCCTGGCAACACGGCTTCCTAGAAGGCGAAGTGAATGCGGGTGAGTTTGAGTGGCATTTCCAGTGGCATTTTCGCCGGGGAGAACTTGCCGTCAAGCCTTCCCAAGGTCGCGCCTTAATCAAAGAACCCCTTGGTCGATTTTTGGAGCAACAAGATTATCAGCTAGAGCCTGGAGGAGACTACGCTTTTACGATTCGGGCGGAACTTTAAAAGTTAGGAGTTAGGAGTTAGAGTTAGAAGTTAACGATCTAAGTCCTCACTCCTGACTGCTTAGTGTTGACTCTGTGAGGCGATTTAAGTATCTTTCGATTAAGAGGATGGCAACAATGTCATCTATAGGTCTTGGTGGCTGCCGTAGACCCTGTGGCAATAGCTTTATTAGCCCTTTGGGCGGGAACATTTGCCAATAGCGATCGCGTGCTTCTAAGGTTGTGTAGCGCTCATCCACTAAAATAATACTCAGCGGTTCTGTCAATTCTTGATATAATTTCTGTCTCCATTGTTTGGCTGTAGTTTGGTCGCCCATGACCATCAAAGAGATCGGAAACTTTTGACGCAGTGTCTCGATGGTAGCGATCGCCTCTTTTGCTAACACAACTTGATGATAATACAGTTGCCGATCCAGTCCCATCACCGCTAAACCACACTTATCTCGACCTGGATCAAACCCCAAAATGACTGGTTGCGTTGCTGAAAATTCACGGAAATTCATAATTAATTAAATAAAAATTAGAAATGTACCCTTACAGGGATCTTGCTACGCATAGTATCTGCTAAATAAAAAATTCAGCTACAGCAACTATTTTGACTGCTGTTCAATATGTTTAAATCTTACTAATAACAGTGTGCAAATACTTTTTTAAGTACTAAAAATAATTTTTCCGTTAACTATTGCCACCAATTTTACTCTTAATGGCCCGGCTGTATAAGTGTCCTCTGCTGCGATCGCTTTGATCTCTAAGGGTTGATTATACTGTCTTAATTGGCTGACAAAGCGCAGAAAAGTCCCCTCTACTTGCACATTTTCGACAATTCCGGCATTACGGGCACGAAATTGAGAAGCAGAAATCAGTATTTCTAGCCGTTGCTGTAACTGATAAGATGTCATGGTTTTGGAATCAGCAGTAGTGGTGGCTAGCACCGCGCCTCCCGAAAAAACCAGTTGATTCTGGGCTGTATCCGCGAAAAATTCTATCTGCTTTTCTCCTCTGACGTAATTACCAGCAGAGAAAATTCGCACGACGTATTCTTGACCATCGCCAATCTGCTTGCTCAATTGATCGACCCTATCTTGGGTCACGCGTAGCAGCTCTAAATTTGCCGGATTTGCACCAGGCTCGCTTAATTCCAGGTTGGCGTTGCGATTGGCTTCTTGTAAAAGTTGTACCACTGCCTGACGAGCAGCAGCAGGCTGAGTAACACGAATTACAGCAGCGGACAAAACTTGACCACGAACTAAGGCCAGCTTACCCAAACGCAGGTCGCGGTAGGACTGATAATATTTTTCTAGCCTGGCAACTTCCTGTTCTAGTTCCTCCTGTTGTGTTTCCAATTCTTTGAGGCGTGATTCCCGTTTGGCAATCACTTGCTCTCGTGCTGCAACTTCTACATTACGTTTTTGAATTAGTTGATCCAGTTGGGCAATTTTTTGATCTCGCTGTTTTATGGCTTCTTGACGGTTAGCAAGTTCGCGATCGCGTTTTTCAATTGCTGTTTTGGCTTCGTCAATGGCTTTTTTCGCTTCCGCATAGAGTCTTTGACGTTCTGTCTTCAATAGTTCAACTGCCGCCTGTAGTTCCTTTCTCTGGTTATAAACACTTTGTAATTCAGCTATGGCTTTTTGGTATTGAGTTACAACCCGATCTAGCTGACCTTGAGTGCGTTGGAGTTGAGTTTGAGTTTGGGCTTGTTGACTAATGGTGCGGTTCAACTGGGCTTGCGTTTGCCTCTGTTTAGCATTTGCCGCCTGCAAGGATTGATTAATTGCCTGTAAGTCTTGTTGTGCTTTTGCTTGGGCGATTTTTGCTTGATTTAGCTCGCCCTCTACCTGACTTTTCTGAGTTTCTGCGGTTTTTAGCTGTTCCCGTTTCTGTCGCAGGTCTGTTTGAATATCTTCTAACTCAAAGACTCCTTTTCGCAAACCTTCGTCGGCAGCGAATAAAATCCCTAAAGTCGATGCTGAAATCAAACCACCAGTAAAAATTGTTACTAGTACAGCAGTGTTTTTCGGACGAAGCTTAAAAAGTGAGAGGCGGGCTTTGCCAACTCGTGTGCCGATGCGATCGCCCACGGTGGCAATTACGCCTCCCAGAATCAAAATTGCTGCGATGAGGATGTATCCGGTGGTCATCTTTAGCTACCGAAATCCTTCCAGATACAGCCTACTACTTTTAAGCATTGTCTGGAAAGAAGTGGGAATTGGCAATAGCTGAAATTATTCAATTTTAGATTTACCTCTAGCTATTAGTGTCATTTTTCAAAATAGAACACGCGCCGATTCCCCTTTCTCCAATTGTTTTTATGTGAACTGCCTACTTAAGGTAACAGGTTTATGTACAGTAATCTTCTTTTTGTGGATAGAAATCATCTTTTTCTCACGCAAATCTCCTAGTAGCCTAGTAACGGTAACACGAGTTGAACCAATTGCCTCTGCGATCGCTTGATGAGATAATTTCAAATCAATAGTGATCCCATCTGCACAAGGAACCCCAAAATCCCGGCAAAGAATTAGTAAAAAACTCACTAACCTAGAACCCATATCTCGGTGAGCAAGAGTTTCAATCATCATCTCTGTTTGTAAAATGCGCGAAGACAGACCTCGCAGCATTAACATTGATAATTCTGGATTTTCCTTGAGTGCTTGTTCCACTTGTTCAATTGGTGCTGACAGTAATTCCGCAGGCGTAAATGCAACTGCATGGTAAAACCGATCCGACTTATTTCCTGTCAGCAATGACAATACACCAAAAACACTATTTTCCCGCAGCAACGCTACCGTTATTTCCTCTCCTGCCTCGTACACCCTGGAAAGTTTAACAGCACCTTTCAAAAGAAAATAAACTCGTTCGGCAGGATCGCCAGGAAAAAAGATCGTTTTATTGCGTTCAAACGTTTCCACAACTGGCGGAAACGCCCCGGTCGCCATCTGACGAAAAACATTTGCTAGGGCTTTATCTTGTGTCACGATCATCTCCCTTCCCCTACCCAATGCCGGAAAAACAAAAACTGATTACCTAAGAATACACCCGAAAAATGAATAAAGCACCGTCAACCTTTTTGTACTTTCCTATACTCAAACTAATCTCTTCATAACTCTTTGTTTATAATGATACATAATTGTTGATCCTTTCAGCTACAACTTGTTGATAAGTAGTTCCAATAGCTGTATTCAAAAGGTTTTTTGAAGAACAAATAAAGATATCTTGAGAATATCTTTATAAAAAATCAAGATTTTTGTCACAGTAAACACCCTTATCAATATTCATTTTTGTCAATCCTGTATAAAACAAAGACTAAACGTGCCTCAGATTCTAGTATGCTCCTAAATGATCGATCGCATTAACAATTTCTATGCTAAATCTGACTGGAAAAAATGCCCTTGTTACAGGTATTGCCAATAACCGCTCGATCGCCTGGGGAATCGCTCAACAGTTGCACAAAGCCGGAGCAAACCTGGGTATTACCTACCTGCCGGATGAACGCGGCAAGATGGAGAAAAAAGTCGCCGAGTTAGTAGAACCTCTTAAGCCCAGCTTATTTCTACCCTGTAATGTCCAAGATGACGAACAAATTAAATCTACCTTTGAGACAATCCGCGAACAGTGGGGAAAGCTAGATATCCTCATCCATTGTTTAGCCTTTGCCAGCAAAGACGATTTAAGTGGAGATTTTAGCCAAACCTCTCGTTCTGGGTTCAACACCGCTTTAGAAATTAGTACCTACTCGCTGGTGCAGTTAAGTGGCGCAGCCAAACCTTTAATGACAGAGGGAGGTAGCATCGTCACCCTGACATATTTAGGTGGTGTTAGGGCAATTCCCAACTACAACGTTATGGGAGTTGCTAAAGCAGGTTTAGAAATGAGTGTGCGTTACCTAGCTGCTGAACTAGGGCCGCAAAATATCCGCGTGAATGCTATTTCAGCAGGCCCCATCCGCACTTTGGCATCTTCAGCAGTGGGTGGGATTTTGGATATGATTCATCATGTAGAAGAGGTAGCTCCCCTACGACGCACCGTCACTCAGCTAGAAGTAGGCAACGCTGCGGCTTTCTTGTGTAGTGATTTGTCCAGCGGCATTACCGGACAAATTCTCTATGTAGATGCAGGATATGAAATTATGGGAATGTGACGCGATAAAGTTAGGAGTTAGGAGTTATGAGTTATGAATTTTTAACTCCTAACTCCTAATTCTTAGCTCTTTCCACTCCCCATGCAAACAACCAATCGCCAAGTTAATTCAAACTACGATCGCTTAACCCAAACTCCTCGGATTGCCACTGTTCACCGCACCACTGGTGAAACTAATGTGCAAGTTACCATCAACCTAGATGGTAGAGGAACTTGCACAGCAGCAACAGGCATTCCGTTTTTGGATCACATGTTGCATCAAATTGCTTCCCACGGGCTGGTTGATATAGATGTCCAAGCCAAGGGAGACTGGGAAATTGACGATCATCACACCAACGAAGATGTAGGCATTACTTTAGGGCAAGCTTTTAACCAAGCATTAGGCGACAGAAAAGGCATTGTCCGCTTTGGTAATTTTCTTGCACCGCTAGATGAAGCCTTAGTTCAAGTAGCGCTAGACTTTTCTGGACGACCTCACCTCAGCTACGGCTTGCAAATTCCTACTCAGCGGGTAGGAACCTATGACACCCAACTGGTGCGAGAATTTTTTGTGGCTTTGGTAAACCATAGCCAGATGACACTGCATATTCGACAACTGGATGGCATTAATTCCCATCACATCATTGAAGCGACATTTAAAGCCTTTGCAAGAGCAACACGGCAGGCAGTGGAAATTGACCCCCGACGTGCTGGCTTAATTCCCAGTTCTAAGGGAGTTCTATGAAAAGAGTCAAATTGGGGATTGATCATTTGTCATTTGTCATTAGTCATTGGTAAAGAGGAGGCAGAAGGCAGAAGTTCTTTAATTTTGAATTTTGAATTTTGAATTTTGAATTTTGAATTGATTTCTCCCCTGCTCCCTTGCTTCTTCTCCAGTCCCCAATCCTCAGTTCCCGATAATTGACACACAGCTTGGTGATGGTTATTATCAGCCTACTGGGTAATTTTTAATTCATACCAAGCTGATAAATAGTGATTTAACCGAGATGAAGTCTGTTGCAGATGACCCTAATTCTCAACTTAATACGACAGACACTCCGCCAGTAGTCCTAACTTCGGAGTTGCGAAAAGTCTATCGCACTGGTTTTTGGCTAAATCAAAAAGTCGTATCTCTCAAAAACTGTTCTTTAACGGTTTACAGAGGCGAAACCTTTGGGTTGCTGGGGCCTAATGGTGCTGGTAAAACCACCCTTTTAAAATTATTGCTGGGAATTATTCATCCCACCTCTGGACGAGGATTATTGTTGGGTAAACCCATAGGCGATCGCAGTGTTAAGCAACATATCGGCTATCTACCAGAAAATCCTTATTTGTATGATTATCTCACTGGCTGGGAATTTTTGCAGCTAGCTGCTGGACTATTCCAAATTCCCCAGAGTGTCCAACGCCAACGCATTCCCCAACTGCTGGAATTAGTGGGTTTATCCCAAGCCGATGCCCGTAAAAAGCTGCTGCGTCGCTATTCCAAAGGAATGCTACAGCGTGTTGGTATGGCACAGGCACTAATTAATGAGCCAGATTTAGTTTTTCTGGATGAGCCAATGTCTGGTCTTGATCCGGTGGGACGCTATCAAATGCGAGAAATTATCCTGGCCCTCAAAGCCGCTGGGAAGACGATTTTTTTCAACAGCCATATTCTTAGTGAAGTAGAACAGATTTGCGATCGCATTGCCATCCTCGCTCAAGGTGAACTAATTTGCTCTGGTTCGCTTAATGAACTCTTAGGCGGTAAAAACACGTATCACGTCAAAGGTCAAGGTGGCGACTGGGAAATTCTCAAAAAATGGATACCCACCCTCATATTTGAACCTGATGGTTCCTGGCACGGTACACTACAAGATGATTACTATGATTTTCTTGCCAGTCTTCGTCTCATGGAAGGTAAAATTATCGCCATGAACTTATCACGTCACTCCCTAGAAGAATTTTTTATTCAACAAATCCAAAGAAAAAACAACTTCTTGAATTAGTTTTGTTGCCAAATAGTAAATTGTCGACTGGGTTGAAGAACAAAACCCAAAATTCTGCTTTTTTGAGTTCTCTTCGCCCAACACAACCTAAAAAAATAAAATTTCGACATCTTTTCAAGGTTATTTGTATTTCTTTAATGAACTTGTTCCTAATTTCAGTAGTCCCTTACTACTCATCGCAGATTTTAAATGTCATCAAATTAGCTTTGACAAGAAAAATTTATTAGTGACTACTTGATTGTTGGCTAACAGACAATTTATTGTAAAAACTGGGTTTATTTGCGTAAATCCTATATTTTTTGATATTACTCTATTCAAGCAACATTAACTTTAAGCTAACTTCACTAAAAATTTAACTTCAATAAACAAATTTCCTCCGGAAAATAACACTTTTCTAGGAAAATAAGAGTGTCGGGGAACTTGAATACTTAGGTATAGTCAAAATAAAAATGTTTAGACAGTACTTTATTGATCGTAGTTTCAGAGTCTCAGGTAAATATGCTTAACAAAAGTTTGTCTAAATTCTTAATTCAGCCAGCTGTAGGTATGGCTTTGTTAACTGCTGTCAATGCCGCTGTGTCATCTGCCAGTCTAGCTCAGGGACAACCATTACCCCCAACTACACAACCACCAACCACACAAACACTATTAGATACTAATTATTCATTAGGAGGCGGCGATCTCATTCGTGTAAATGTATTTGAAGTACCTGAATATACAGGTGAATACCAAGTTCCCCCAGGTGGAGCAATCAACCTACCTTTAATTGGCAGTGTGTCGGTATTAGGGCTAACAACTGAACAAGCTTCTGACGAAATAGCTAGAAGATATGCTCGCTTCCTCAAACGCCCCTTAATCTCAGTCAATCTGTTATCCCCTCGTCCCATCAATATTTTCGTTGCTGGAGAGGTGACACGTCCTGGAGCTTACACTCTAAACTTGAGCGGAGGCGCCGGGAATAATCCAGGCGTACAATACCCCACTGTATTAGCTGCATTAACAACAGCGCAGGGAGTGACTTTAGCTGCGGATGTGACTCAAGTTCAATTACGGCGTAGAATAGGACGTTCTTCAGAGCAAGCTGTCACCCTCAATTTGAAAGAACTCATTCAAACAGGTAAGTTATCGCAGGATATTACCTTGCGGGATGGAGACACTATAGTTGTGCCAACAGCAACCAACTTCAACGTCGCAGAATCTCGCAATATATTTGCATCCAACTTTGCCGCCAGTCAAACGACACCCCGCACAGTAACAATTATTGGTGAAGTTAACCGTCCTGGTTCGTATCTTGTCACCCCAGCCAACACAGATGCACAGGGGGGCGCAACTACTAACAGTGGTACTACCACTCCTAATGGTTTACCAAATGTGACACGAGTTATTCAACTAGCTGGCGGAATTACAGCACAAGCTGATGTGCGTAATCTCAAGCTACGCCGACCTACAAGAACTGGCTCAGAACAATCTATAGATATTAATCTTTGGCAACTGTTACAGAGTGGTGATGCCAATCAAGACATCATTGTGCAAGACGGAGATACGATTGTTATTCCGACGGCAACTGAAATTATCCCCGCAGAAGCTACTCAATTAGCTACCACTACTTTGTCTCCTACACGGATTCAGGTTGGTGTGGTAGGCGAAGTTAAAAAACCAGGTCTAACAGACGTTCAGCCAAATAGTTCTTTAAATCAAGCTATACTCGCTGCTGGCGGATTTAATGATGCCAGAGCTAGTAGTAGTGCTGTTGATTTGATTCGCCTCAACCCTAATGGTTCTGTCACTAAACGTATAGTAAAAGTGGATTTCTCCGCTGGGATTAATGAGCAAACTAATCCCATACTCCGCAATAATGACGTTGTAGTAGTCAACCGATCTGGTTCAGCTAAGACTGGCGATACCGTCAACACCATAACTGGGCCTCTAGGTGTTATTTTTAATCTTTTGAACTTATTTGGACTTTAGTTTAAGAGATAGATGCAAATTGGGGACGTTGGGCAACCCTCTTCGTCCCTAAAATTGCACTATCCTTTAATCAAAAGCAAGTTACACATGGCGGATGCTCCACAAGGCATCGATTTTTCCAAATTGTGTTTTAGGGACTTGCAAAAAATAAATTATCCCAAATTAATTCTAGATTTCTCGGAGCGCAAGGCTTTGCTCCCCTACGATGGGATATTTTTTTACCTGGAAGTTTCTTATAGCGGCTTCATACTGGTAGGACAAGTCTGCTATAAATAGCTGTGATAGCCGCTCTCTTCTGATTTGCCAATGTTCTAAGCTATCTGACCCCTTCTATATATCCGTCATTATAATAATTCTTAGTAATATTACTCATATAGAAATACTGGAAACTTTAAAACTCTTACTGTAGCTTCATAATGTGCATTGATAGGCTTTTGAAATCTTTATTGTAGTACTCGGATTTTTTATGATAATGAGAATATTTTAGAAAGCAGATTCATTAAATACTAGTTTATAACCTATTTTTAGCCATTTAGTGATTATTATTATCATAAGAATTATTTAAGTAAATTAACTAATTGATGACAGATATACTATTTTAACCACAGATACCGCCTATACACAGTAGAATGATGTCGAATTGGAAATGACGCCATTTGTACGGTTGCTTAGTGTTCATGGCTAGGGTAACTCTGGATACTGATATTTTTGATTCAGTGATTTTATCGGATGTTTGCGATTTTTTGGAACACAAGCTCAAAAGGTGGTTCAGCCATATTTACGCGAAAATGCGCAGGTTTAAACCTATAAAACCGTGTATAAACTTACAAGTGGCAGTGATACGACCGTATCCAATACTGGGTTATTAACTAAGGCTAGAGTTACTAACCGTTAATGATTGAGTTTTTGCAACATACCCTATTTTTTCCCTATGATGATTCATGGTTTCGGTTTTCTCAGTTTGAGCGCATCTCTTGTACTTCCCTGGGCATTAACAGGTCTGGTTCAAGGACAAAAAATAACAGAGTCTTTTTTTAAAGATGTTCCTCAGCCATCCACTATTCAGGAAATACCACTACCTAGCCGCAAGCTGATCAGTGGTATTTCAACTGCGACAACATACTATGTTAGTGGTAACGGAAACGACAGAAATAGCGGACTCTCTACCTCATCCGCTTTTAAGACACTTCAAAGGGCAGCAAATCTTACTAGTCCTGGCGACACGGTACTTATTATGAACGGGCAATACAAGAATGGACCCAAAAATGGGGCCGTACTAGCTATTAAACGTTCTGGAACTGCAAATGCATGGATTAAATATAAAGCATATCCTGGGCATTTTCCAAAAATTCAGCACAATACATGGAATGGTATCGTGATTGCAAATGGAGCTTCATATATCGAGATTAACGGGCTGGAGGTTATAGGGAACAATGCTAATATCACCCGTTCTTATGCATTAAGTCAGAAATATAACAGATCAAATCCGCTTACTAACGGAAATTGCATAAGCATTGAGGGAGGAAACAAAGGCCGTTCTCATCACATAAATATTCTGAACAACAAAGTGCATGATTGTGGAGGAGCAGGTATCTCAGCAATCCAAGCTGATTATGTGAAAGTGGATAATAATACTGTTTTCAATAACTCTTGGTACACAGTTTATGGTTGCAGTGGCATTTCCATGCTTAATAATTGGAGTTCTGACAACAAACAGGGATACAAGATATTTGTAACCAATAACAGGAGCTACAACAATCGAATGTACGTTCCTTGGATTGATGCCGGAAGGATTACAGACGGTAATGGCATTATTGTGGATGTTTCAAAAGGATATAAAGGACGGATTTTAGTTGCGAACAATCTCACCTACAATAATGGCGGTTCAGGTATTCATGCCCATGATAGTCAACGTATCGATATTATCAACAACACGGCATATTTGAATCAGCAAAGTCCAGAAATTAAAAAAAAGGGAAAGGGCGAAATTTATGCAGGTTATTCGTCTGATGTCAAAATTTTCAATAACATTATGTATGCTTCCCCTGGTAATGCTGTGAATAGCAATATGAAAAATGTCAACGTCAGTTATAACTACAACGTTTATCCCCATAATTCGACGATCCATATGAAAGGATCTAATGATATGATTGGAGATCCGCAGTTTGTTAATGCATCAGCTCGTGACTTTAGATTGAAATCAACAAGTCCGGCAATTAATAGTGGTTTAAAGTGGAGTAGTTTAAAAACCGATTTTCAAGGCAATCCTCGTGTGTCCGGTTATGCACCCGATAGAGGAGCATACGAAAATCGGTAGTAGTTAAAAGTATGGTATTGGGTTGTATGGTAAAGTTCTTAGTTTATACAGGTTTTTTGTCTACAACCCAATTGTAAAGTGGAGAGGAAGAGCCACAAGGGAAAACAATACCCCATAGACTGACCGCAGAAACAAGCAGAATACAGATGCGGGAACTATGTGCGGCTACTGGAGAAATAGACCTGAAATATTTGGATGAATCAGGGTTTTGTGCATGGAGTTGCTTTCGAGGCGAGCAAAAACTCTAATAAACTCAATGAAACTGGAGTGGCAACACCTGAAGAAATCGGACTACCATCCAGAAAATTACAGCAGTTAGCGGTTTCATACACTACATCTAGAGACGTTACATGCAAAGTCTCTACAGGCTTTCGGGTTTTGTCTATGTACTTCATTTACCTGAAATCTGCTGTATCTACATATCCTAATATAGCTTTTTCTATACTGGTAAAGATATACCTTATGCTATCTAAGATCGCTATATAATTAGAAGTCCGGTTAATTACTTATTATTTAAAACTTGTTGCGTCTTAGCGTCAGTCTTTATTAATAAATATTTATCCGGACTTGATGTAACTCCTAAAATAATTTTTTAGAAGCTTTATTTCTTCGCCAGTCCCTTAAGCTCTTTTGTCAATTCTCTTGGTTTAAAATATTCGTGAGAATGATATCGATAACTACTAGATTCATTTTTATCAATGACTCCATTGACTACTAAACCTAGAACGTTGTAATTGGATCTCTCTAATACCTCTTGAGCAGCATTAGCACTGTTGGAATCAATTACTCCGGGTCGGGCTACTAACAAAATCCCATCAGTCATTTGGCTTAAAGTCAAAGCATCGGCTGCCAAAAGCAGTGGAGGGGCATCAATAATTACAAAGTCATACTTGTACTGAGACGAGAAACTCTCAATGAGTGATGCCATCCGTTTTGAGTCAAGCAAAGCAAGTGGGTTGGGAGGCCTAACTCCAGCAGTTAAAACATCAAGGTTGTCCATTACCTTAGATACGGCAATGTCAAATTCAGCCTGGCCTACAAGAACCTCACTCAAACCAACTTCATTGGTTAGTTGCCAGAGATGATGCTGAGAAGGAATTCGCATATCTGCATCAATTAGTAAAACTTTACGTCCTAGTTGAGCGATCGCTGCTGCCAAATTAGCTGAAACCGTAGACTTGCCTTCTTTAGGAACTGCGCTAGTTATCACAATGGTTTTGAGCAAATTATCTGAACTTAAGAATTTCAGATTTGCTTGAATCATCCGGTACATTTCACTCGTTAAAGAGTAGGGAGTATCCCTGACGGCAACTATTTGAGATGTTGATTCTGTATTGGAATCACGGGAACGAAGCTTTTTAGCAGATAAAGGAACAATTCCTAGTAAAGTATATCCAAATACATCTCTAATTTCTTTAAGTGTTTTTAGAGATCTATCTCTCATAGCGAGAAAGAGTACTGTTGTAGTGGCAAAAAATAAACCGAACATGACTCCTAGCACCAAGACAATTATTTTTTTGCCTAATGTAGGATCTGTGGGCACTAAAGCCTGAGCAATAATTCGGGAACTAGGGCTATTTGTATTTTCAATTAACTGTAATTCCTGAACTTTTTTCAATAGAGTTTGATAGGTCGATTCTGCAACTTCAACTTTGCGTTCTAACTCTCGCTGGTTTTGTGCCAACTGGGGTATGAGTTTCACTCGCTGTTCATAGCTAGCACGGGAATTATATAGAGAGGAGAGTCTTTGAGTTAAGCCAAAACGTTGTATTTCTGATTGCAGAAAGTTTTGTATCAGGCTTTGTCTGAGTTCTCCAATCTGCAATAGGCTCTGGGGAACTTGTGTTTGATTGCCAATAGTCTGACCAACTTGCTGTTGCAGGAGAGATTTTAAATTGGCTTTTTTTGCTTCTAGGTTAATAATTATAGGGTTGTCATCTAGAAAACGGCTGCGCTCAACCGCTAACTGCCGATCAGTCTCTTGGAGTTGTGTAAGAATTCCCTGTATTGCTGGTGACTGACTGAGGGCACTCACAGCGATCGCTTCCTGAGAATTTAGCTCTACTTTCTGCCGCAGTTCATTGGTTTGGGCATTTACCTCATCCAGTTGAGCCTTGACAGTATTCATCTCATTGTCTAGATTTCCAATAGTCGCAACAGCTGACCTTGTCTCCTCGGATAAATCTGCAATCCGATGCTTTTGTTTAAATATACGTAGCGCTACTTCTGCATTATTAACAGCAGCTTGAGTTGTAGGAAGTTGCTTGGACATAAACTGACGAGTCGCTCCTGCCTCAGACCGATTTGTCAGAATATCATTTTCTAAATAAAACCTCATAACTGTGTTGACTACTGCCGCTGCTTCTTCAGGATCGTGACTGCTATAACTAATACGCAATACATCCGTCCCACCGATAATTTTTAGGTTCAGAGCTTTTTGTAGTTCTTTCACCTCCAGAGGTTCACCTTCCTTGTCTTTGAGTTGTAGTTTGTCTATTGTCCGTTGCAATAAAGCTGGGGAAGAAATAACTTCTATCTGACTGCTTATGGGATTTTGAGTTGCTACCAATGGTTTCAAATCTCCTGAGTCTCCACCTTCAGAGCTACCAGGGGAAAGATTATTGCCTGCTACTTTAAAACTAGGAACTCTGAATAACAGTTTTCCTTCTGCTTCATAGTCTGGCTTCAGAAATTTTGTAGATATAGCACTCAAAATAACTGTTGCCACAAATATACTGAAAGCAGGCACCCACCAGCGTTTCAATATCAATAAGTAACGATTAAGGTCTAAATCAATAGATTCTCTAGATTCCATAGATTTTTCTGACATAAATCTTCCAAAGTACAGGTGTTAAGCAAGAAACTCAAAATTGACTTAATAACAGCCACAAACCAGCACAATTGACAATACTGATTATGTATAATTTTACAATATAAAATATAGTATAGACCAATACGGTTCAGTTAAAGCTTAACTCTTTATCAAAATCATTTTTTTAACGAACCGCCAAAGATGCAAAGAAAAGAAGCAAGAAGTGCTTAACTGAACTGTATTGTAGTATATATTTAAGTTCAAAATTCAGTCCCCATTTAGTACAAATTTGTAACGGTGGTGTGTGTACCTTTAATTGAGCAAAACCTTTGTTAATTTTGGGATTCTAGGTGAGTTAACTACGTCCTAACTCTAACAGCCGTCCCATAAATCAACCTTTATTAACAGGACGTTCAATTAAATTTTTTTGCATTAGCCATCAACCATTAATATTCATTCAAATTTATTTCTGGATTATTAAAGACTTTATTTTTACTTGGATATTGTACAGCTATATTCCTTATTCCTTGTCAGAACAATTATCTTAGCCAAAGCCAAAAGTTAAAAGTCAAGTAAAAAACTTGACTTTTAATCAGTTTGTAATTTTTGACCATCAACATCTACTCATTACTCAGTATAGTAATTTTGAAAGTTAAAATAGCTACCTATTTTGCCAAACTTTATCGTAAGCATCTAACAGTTTTGGAGCTTGATATTGCCATTCAAGAATCTCCTCCATTCTGCGTCGCCCCTCTGCTCCGAGCTTTTCTCTGCGTTCAGGAGAATCTAGAAGTTCCAGAATTTTCTCGGCAAATTCTACCTCATCGTTAGGCTTGGCATAAAGAGATGCTTCTTGTGCAGAACGTCTTCCCTCCCGCAAATCAAACTGGACAATTGCTTTTCCCATTGCCATGTATTCAAGAATTTTATTCATCGTGCAATTTTCGTTATAAGCAGATGTTGGAGAAGGCTCTACACAAACATCGCAGCTGGAAAGCCGCTCTAAAAGTTCTTCACCTTGCTTAAACCCTGTAAATTCTACAAACTCATTCACTTCTAACTCTTTAGATAAGTCCTTGAGCTTTTCTGCCATAGGTCCACTACCAATTAGCATAAAGTGAATATCAGAGCGATTTTTTTTGTGGACAATGTAATATACCATTCTTAAGAGATAATCAATACCCTCTGGCTCTCCCATGACACCCATGTAACCTATCAAATAGTTTCTACCTCTACGGTAATTCGGGTTTGGAGGCATTCGGCGAAAGCGCGAAAGATCCGGCGCACTACGAACTACAAATACTTTCTCTGGTTTTTTGTGCCCACGCTTAAGAGCCACCTCTCGGTGTGACTCGTTCGTTGAAATTACCATATCTGCTGTGGCATAGGTCAAGCGTTCAGCCCAGCGTAATCCATGATAAAAAATATCGCGCCGCCGATACTTAGCTTCATACATTTCCGGACTGAGGTCATGATGATCGAAGATAATAGATATACCATGAAATAATTTAAACCATGCTGCTACCAAAAAAAGTAAATCGGGCGGATTACAAATGTGTATGACATCAAAACCACGCTCTCGCCATACCCTTTGAGCTAGACGGAATTGCCAGTTAATCGCCCAACTGTACTCTCGGAGATAACCAACGACAGAACTTTCTTCCGCTGGTAGGGGATGACGGTAAATGTGAATCTGCTCAATAATTTCGTAATCTTTATCAAAGCCATTACCTGTAGGTGAAATTACGCTAACTTCATACCCAGCTTTTTGCAAAGTAGTTGCTTCCATCCATACCCGTCTATCAAAGGGAACTGGAAGATTTTCAACGATAATTAGTACTTTCTTCGGTGATGCCATAATAATTTCAATTTTTAATTAGTTTCGTAAGTAATTATTCACTCAGTAAAATGGTCAAAACCCATAATTTATGGGTGATAGGTAGGGGAAATCTGAAACGTTATTTTAGTAAAACACTCACTTGTCAAGTCTAAAATATACCTTATTTATGTAACCTATAGTCATCCTTGTCAAAACTGGGTTGAACAATCAATATGTATATCTACATCATAATATCTATCAGTTTTGCCGTTACTAGCTGGTTACATTTATATTGATTAATCATCTGATTTTTACATTCTAACTGAGAGAGATGCCGCCACATAGAGTATCCAAGTCAAACTATTTGATTCTACTAAGTTAGACTCAGTGAGACTAGATAAAACTATATATGTCATGTGTATAAGTGGCCAAATATCGAATGCTGTTTTATTACTACGCACCCAAGCAAATCCTTGCAGATAACTGCGCCAAAATCCTAAAAAGAATATCCCTAATCCTAAAAGGCCCAAATCTAGGCAAAGAGCCAGATAGCCATTGTGGGGGTGGGTTGGCGTCCATGCAGCTCCAAGCCAAATATCGGCAGATTCGCCATTCCATCCTTGCCAGAATCCACCATAACCGTAACCAAGCCAAGGATGTTTCCAAATCTTATCAATTACTAATGGCCATAACTCTGTTCGACCCGTCAGTGTCGCATCTTTGCCAATTGCACTGAACAGGACCTTCGCGTTACTAGACAACCAAAAATATAAACTTTGGCTGATAGTCGCCATCATTATTAAGGTTGGTACCATGAACTGGTATGACCAACGCCAAATTTGAAAAGCAAAAAATGCCAATAATATCATTAATAGGTTAAGCAAAGATGAACCGGAAGCGGAAAGCCGTAAGAGTAGTATTGACAAGATAAACCCTGCCCAGAAAAGCCAACTACGTTTTTGAGTTTGATAACCAAGGATAAAAAAAGTCATACCACTCGTTACCATCCTTGCTCCCAGACCGTTTTTGTGCGTAAATACTCCACGCCACTTTGAGCCATCCAAATCGCTCTGTATCCCGTATTTAGGCAAGGCTATAGCAAAAACGCAACTAAGTATTATAATAATTGCAAAGTTCCAAGCAAGTAAATGTAACTGCTGTTTTAAGCTATATCGCGAAGCAAAATATAGTCCAAATAAACTGGAATTAATGAGGGAAAAACTATTTTTTAATGTTGTTAATGGTTCAAAAGACCAAAGAATAGAAACAGCTGCCAATAAAATTAAAGAATAAAGCAAAAAGTCTTTACTAAGTAAATAAAGAGTTTTTTTCCAACGCAAAACTAGTAGTACTAATGTAACTGCGTAGATGAAAGAAAAAATAATCCGGATCACAGAGCTATCATATTCTACTAAATCGCTCTGTCCTGCTCCTCCTGACAGTAAGAGAACAAAGATTGCCCCTGAATACATCAGTAAGCTAGCAATTGTGAATCCCTGTTCAGCAAAAATTAATATTTTTCTCATAATAGTTTAACTAATATTTATTTTGCATATGTCAGTTCTTTATAATAAACTTGAGCTGTTTGAGCGGCAATATTTGACCAATTTAAATCTTCCTGACAACGAGCTAATGCCGCAGCTTGCATACGTTGCTGTAAGTCGCGATCGCTTAACAAATAAATAATGGCATCAGCTAAAGATTGGACATCACAAGGTGGAACTAACAACCCATCTTTCTTATGCTGAATTATCTCACTTAATCCCCCTACTTCGGAGGCTACAACCAGTGTTCCCATCCCATAAGATAAAGCTGCCACACCACTCTGAGAGGCTTCTATGTATGGTAGAACTGTTACCGTACTGCGTTGAAATAGATTACTTACTTCTTCAAGGGGAATAAAGTCATTGATAATTTCGTAGCGTTTCTCATCATAACCATTCGGAAAATATTGTTTGATGTTTTCTCCCCGTCCAGCAATAATCAGCTTGACTTCAGGTATACGTTCAGCAATTAAAGGCATAGCCTGAAGTAAATATTTCAATCCTTTGTAAGGCCAGATGCGTCCAAAAAATAGTAATGTATTTGGCTCACGAGTCTGACTATTCTTCTTACCCCGACGCTGATACAAACTACCAAGTTCCCCATGTGGTAAAACATTGACTCGCTCTTGAGGTATACGAAATTGTTCAGTTAAAATCTTTTTGAGTTGATGAGTATGGACAATCAATTGTTGGGAACGATAGAAGGCAATACGCCTGGTATACTCTGAACCGAATACAGCCATGCTATCTCCTGGGTGACGGAATACGTCGTGGATAGTTGTCACCAATGGCGGCATTTTGTTGAGAAACAAAGTCAAATCATACCAAGGATCGTTAGTTTCTTGCACATGCAAGACATCCGGCTGAATGTCTTTGATAATACGCATCATCGCGTACATCGACAATAGGTTGCGTGGGTCACGAATTCGTGGTTTTTTAAAGCTAATTACGCGGATACTGGGATCAAGAACACTGCTACAGACATTTGAGACTTTTTCCGGGTGAATTAGTGTTAAATCAACATGTTTAACCAGACTGTTTGCTAATTCAATGGTGTAATCTTCAAAGCTAAAATGTAATAAAACAACTTTAATCATAATTAAAATTATCCCCTCTTATTAAATTATTGATTTTATCAGTTTTTGTAAGTTAATGATAATAATTTATCGGATACTAATTACTGCGACCTTAACAATTTTAACCATAAAAAGCGAAACCCTCCAAATGCACGAATACCTAAATACATCACAAACAAAGCATAAACACAAGTTGCAATAATTAGAGTTAATATAAAGTTTAAGCTAAGCTTTTGTAATAATATTAATATAGGTAGCATCACAATAGTTATTATTAATGGTCGGCGCACAATTCGCCATAAATTTAATGAAAATAGGCGAGTATATGTGAAATAAATATACTGACTAAAACCAGAAAAAGTCATTAATAATGCCATTAAAGCTGCACCTAGTAACTGATAGTGCGAAACTAGTACCACTCCTCCCAAGCTCCCTAATGTAGTGGTAATAACTACTTCACGTAGGTTTACTATCTCGAAACCATTGGCTACAAGTAAATAACTTAGTGAGCGTGTAAACGGCAAAAAAACGAGTGATGCAGCACTTATAACAAGAGCTAAATTTGCTTCAGCAAAACTAGCATTATAGAGAAAAACTAGTAACTCTTTGCCAAACAATAAGATTCCAAGATATAAGGGTAATGCAATGATTAATAAGATTTCGATAATATTTTCAGCTATCTGCCTCTGCTTCTCCCGTCCTTGCTCTACTGCCTTTGAAAGTCTTGGAAATATTGCTAAACTTATACTGTTAGCAATAATCATAAAGGGTTGTAATAATTGTGCTATTCCACCAAATAAACCTACTAAAAACTCATTTCCTAACAATGAAAGTATCAATATTTGAATTCTGCCACTAACTACAGCTATTGCTTCAATAGCAAAAAACGTGCGCGCACTTTTGATTGTATTAAATACAAAAGTTCTATCAATTTGCCATTTTATTTTTACTAAGCGAGCGATAAAAATCCATTCAATTGCCAAAATTATTGCTTCTGAGAAAAATAGGATTGCCCCCAAATATTCAATTTCATATTTTAGTTGCATCGCCCAAATCATAATTATTAGGCGTAAAATATAAACTGGCACTGTAGCGATCGCAATCAGATGCATCTTTTCTTTCGCTTGAAAAATTGCCTCTGTGATATTAGAAAGCGCAAAGGGGATGATCGTTAAACCCATTATGTAACAAACAGTCGAGGTTTTGGAACTATAGGGAAGTAAAAATACTACAATCACCAATGCCGCATAACTGAAAAAACTAAATATTAACTGTAGGCAAGTACCACTGATTAAATAGACTGGTGTTTTTTTTGGCTCACGAGCTAGTTCTCTAGTAAACAATGTTTTTAGCCCTTGTGAAGCAATGCCCACAAAGATAAAATAATAGGAATATGCTAATAAATATTGCCCTAAAGCTTCAGCTCCTAGAGTACGAGCAATAGAAGCGGTTAATACAAAGGCTGTAACACTTTGTGCTAACCGATTGAGTATCATTGAGAAGGAATTACTTATGAATTTGTACTTTTCTACCATTCTTAATAATTCCTACTTCAGCTTAATTCTTTCATTTTGAGTCACCACAATTTTTTTCGGACATTTATAGATTTTTCTTGAGCATCCCTAGACAAAACAAGTAACTAATTACTCAATAATGAATGTAGAAAAATCTAAATTTAATCCGCTATAAATTAAACTGAATACTGCAATAGATTGATACGGAAAGTAAATTCTCTAATCCTAGCTGTCATGCTGTGGATTTTTTCTGTTAGTAAGCACCATCTTTTTTCAAAACCACCATAACTGTTTTAAGGAGAATTTCAAAGTCTAACCCAAGCGACCAATTTTCGATATAGCTAATATCTAAATGAATGACTTGTTCAAAGTCTAAAATATCTGAGCGACCTGATACTTGCCAAAGACCTGTAATACCAGGTAAGATTTCATGTCGAATAAAATGGTGTTCAGAAAACTTTTCAACATCTCTGGTAGGTAAAGGGCGAGGTCCTACTATACTCATTTCTCCAAGGATAACGTTAAAAAGTTGAGGTAATTCGTCTAAACTGTAACGACGGAGAAATTTTCCAACACGGGTAATGCGAGGATCATCTTTAATTTTAAAGATAATTCCATCTTTTGTTTCATTTAAAGCTTCTAATTCTTTCTGTAATTTTTCTGCATCAGACCTCATCGTTCTGAATTTCCATACTTTAAACTGTTGACCATGTAAACCTATACGCGTTTGTCTGTAGAATACTGTGCCTGGAGAGTCAAGTTTTATGGCTATAGCTATAGCTATATAAATCGGGAATAATAACATTACAAATAAAGTCGCAAAACAAAAATCACAACTACGCTTTATCCAAAAATCTTTACCTGTAATTATCGGACAATCCAAACTCAGACAAGGCATTCCACCTATTTTGTTGAATTGTACGTTTTTATAAATTGGTTTTAATTCCATTGGTAAAATATGTACTTGTATCCCAGATGCTTGAAATAACCAGCACAAAAACATTCTATTTTTTAGCGCATCCCAAGATATAAAAACTTCTGTCACTCCTAGTTGATTAAGCTGAGTCAATGTTTGCTGACGCTGATATCTGTCTAGTGAATTGGCATTCGCCGTTCCAGATATAATGTAATGCTTTTCTTTTTTTATAAAATTCGCAATCTGATCGTGATCTTGAGGATCACAAATAATGAAAACAGAAGAACGAACTATTTTTTTCTGCTTGCGTAGATATTCAAGAGTAATATTTACAGCGTATCTACCAGTACAAATAAAAAATATACTTAACAGCCAAGGTAATAATATTAATCTCGGACGTGTAATATCAATAACTGGTTTATACAAAAAACTAACTAAAAGAATTAATCCATGAGCAAAAGTTAGGGATTTTATAATATTGAAATAGTCATAGCGTTTGTGACCTTCTCGATAAATACCTTCGATAGCTAGAGATCCTATTTGAATTCCAATAGCTGTTAAAATTGGTAAATAATGACTTGGTACATACCAAGAAAAATGTCCATAGGTAGATTGATGTGCTGCTAACACCCAAGCTACAAATAAAAGGGTACAGTCTACTAAGAATAATGTTGTTAATCTCAACCACCACGAACCCTTACGTACCGTGACAAATGTCGATGCACGTAAATCTAAAGGCACTTCACTGAATTTATTTGTTGTAATGCTTTGATTACTCATAGTTAGGAACACTTGGTGTAGGTAAAATTTGATAAAAGCTTAAATATACAAGACAATTTGGGTATCTCACTATTTTTATTTACAAAAAAACTTTGGCTTTTTAGTCTAGTCTTAACCATTTTCTTGGGAGTAACTTTAAGTTCTTTATCAAAAGCATCCTCCAGGGAGGGTTTGAGTGCCTTTTACTACCGAGATACTTAGCTTTGATATCAGCTTAATAATCACATTTTAGTCTTGTAAAAAATTAATAAAAAAAGGTTTTGTTGGTCAATTTAAATTAGCAGTTAAACAAAACTCCTGACTGCTAATAATTAAGCAAGTAGGCAAAATAAAAATATTATAATTTTTGAGGTTACTGATACATCAGCTTGAATTAATTAAGGATATCGCAGATATCTTGGAGAGTTTCACCTCTTGGAGGTATAGAATGATTAACATCACCTCAGAAATTACTCTAGCATATTTATTTAGACTAATTCGGCTTTGAATATAAAGTTGTCTTATTGCATTTATTTATTTTAAGCATAATTACTGATTAACAAAAACTATACAGAATTTATAACAAAACGCATCAAAAATTTGATATTTGTAATAAAACTTTACATTGCTGAATATTTATGGTTAAATTTGAGTCAGTTTCATAGACATTTCTAAATGAAGTCTTAAAAGGGCAGTAACCTTAACGACGAGACTGTAGTTTAGAGCAGAAAACTGATGTTACAAACGTAGTTGAGTTTTATCTTATAAAGTTCATCTAAATTCTTCAAAAAAATAATATTACGACTTTACATTAATTTTATATAATTACATACAAAATGAAGATTTTGTAAAACCTATTTTTCATTCAGTATATTTTCCTGCAATAGGATAATGTAATTTTATAATTGTGTGTAAGTGCTTGTGTTTATTTGGTAAAACAGAAATTTGATCTTTTGGATTCAATCGCAATTAAAAGTTTCATTTCAATCAATAAAACATGGGGTGAAAGTATGGTGACTAGTAAATTAGATATAATAGAAGATATATTGGGCAATTTTTCAACAATAACAAGTGGCGTCTACTGACAAATTTGCATCTAAATAAAAGTATTACGCTCAAAAAATGATTCGGAAATAAAAAAGCACAAATATAAATAAACAATTAATTTATATTTTTCTGGAAAGGATTATAGGCATTTTGTAAATTCAGATGTATTGGTCATATATAATTAGCTTGGTTACATCCATTCCAAGCCACTTGAATACTTGACGACAATGGCTCTGATTAGAGTTGAAAGAAGGTGATTAAATATTAGATGTTGCTGATGGTGAAAAAGCTGAATAATATATAAAAGCTTTAATGACAGTTTCAGAATTTAAATTGACTGCTGACTGTCAAGACTCTTTATTGGACGGAAAAATTATAGATGGAATTAAGTAGATTAGTGATTCTATTGATGAGATCCTTCTCCCGGATAAATCCTTAGATTAAATTAGCTACTATCATCCTTTTGAGCATTTTAAAGACGTTTTGGATATCAAAGAGGCATTAAATTTATTGAAAGTGGGCAGTAAACTTGTCCCCCACTATATTCTAACTAACGAATATGTAGAAATCTGGAATAATAAACGGATTCAGAAGTCCAATGTTGACAAAGCAATCACAATTTTTGACAATACAGCTGCAAGCTTGGCTGGATGGGGTGTATATGAAGGCTTTGCTAGAACCTATAGTCTTACTGTGTTTAAAACAAGAATTATTGATAATTTTTCGAGCAACTGCTATGCAAAAATCTACAAAGTTATTGTAGGTGCAAAACCTGTACCAGATCTCAAAAAAATTATCATCAACCTCTTCTCAATGCTGAAATGAAGTTACTGGTAATAGTTGAAAGCTAAATAGCAACTTTTGAGTTTAGTAAGTATTATAACAGTTTGCAATTGCTTGGAGTCAAAACAATTAGTAGGGACGCACAACATACCTGTGTGCTGTTAGCGTGTATCATTCAAAACTGCTATATGTTGGTTATGTGAGAATTAATAGTATTCTGCTCATTTTTTATAGATTGGGGGCTGTATTTGCTCACATCTTTTTTTAGTCATAAACCTTTAATAATTTGCGTTCTCATATTTAATTATTTTATGCCCACTGGCCTTAATATAGAAAATGCAGATAAATAGTCAAACATCAGAATATAAGCAAAATATTACCTTAAATACCTTAACTAACATCATCGGCACTCAAGTGTTACAAGAATTGAATGACACCCAAGTAGTTCATCATCAGGATCTGTGCATTCATCAAATGTTTGAGATGCAAGTAGAGCGATCGCCCCAAGCAATTGCTGTAGTATGTGAAAATACACAACTTACTTATCAACAGTTAAACCAGCGGGCGAATCAACTAGCGCACCACCTACGTGCTTTAGGCGTTGGGCCAGAAGTACTTGTAGGTATATGCCTAGAGCGCTCCTTAGAGATGATTGTAGGACTACTAGGCATTCTCAAAGCTGGAGGCGCTTATGTGCCTTTAGATCCAGCATATCCCTCAGAACGTTTAGCTTTTATTTTGGAAGACACCCAGACACCAGTATTGTTAACCCAAGAAAAATTAGTCAAGAACTTACCACCACATCAGGCACAAGTGGTTTGTCTGGACTTAGATTGGCAAGGGAATATTCAAAACAGTCAAGAAAATCCTGTAAATCAAACTACGGCTGATAACCTCATCTACGTAATCTACACATCTGGTTCTACAGGACAGCCCAAGGGTGTAATGATCCCTCACCGTGGTATCTGCAATCAACTCCACTGGAAGCAAACAACTTTTGGATTAACTCACGCAGACAAAGTTTTACTGACTATTTCTTTTAGCTTCGATCCCTCAGTGTGGCAGATATTCTGGCCATTGTGCTTTGGGGGGCAATTGTTCATAGCTCGGCCTGGTGGACATCAAGACACTGCTTACCTTGTGAAGGTAATTACTGAGCAGCAAATCACCGTCCTGGCTTTAGTACCTTCCATACTGCGTGTCTTATTGGAAGAAAGGGGAATTGAGAATTGCCGATTCATCAAACACATTACCTGCGGTGGTGAAGCTTTACCTGGGGAACTTATAGAACGCTTCTTTGCCCAACTGAATTTGGACAATGTTTTACATAATTGCTATGGCCCAACAGAAGCTTCCATTGATACCACTTTCTGGAGTTGCCAGCGCGGTACTAATTATGCTATAGCACCTATTGGTCGTCCGATTACCAATGCAGAGATTCACATCCTCGATGACAATTTGCAGCCAGTGCCTGTTGGTGAATCAGGTGAACTGCACATTGGCGGTATTGGTCTAGCGCGAGGCTATCTTAACCGTCCAGAATTGACCACAGAGAAGTTTATTTTTAACCCCTTTAGCTCTGAACCTGGGGCACGCCTTTACAAAACTGGGGACTTAGCACGTTATTTGAGCGATGGTAATATCGAGTTCCTTGGTCGGATTGACCACCAAGTTAAAATACGTGGCTTCCGAATTGAATTAGGAGAAATTGAAGCCATACTAGCTCAACATCCGGCACTGACGCAGACTTTAGTCATAGCCAGAGAAGATGTGTCTGGGGACAAGCGACTCGTGGCATATATTGTTGCCAGTCCAGAGCAAATTCTTAGTCAGGCTGAATTGCGTCGCTTTTTGGAAGCTCGGTTGCCAGAATACATGGTGCCTGCTTTCTTTGTATTTTTGGACACCCTACCATTAAATCCCAACGGTAAAATAGACCGCCGCGCCTTACCTGCACCGGATACATCTGATATTAAGCTGTCAACTAACTTTGTTCCACCTCAGAATTCGATAGAAATAGTCTTAGCTGGCATTTGGGCGAAAGTTTTGTGTTTGGAGCAAGTAGGCATCCACGACAATTTTTTTGAATTGGGAGGCCATTCACTGCTGGCCACTCAAGTGATGTCGAGAGTTCGCCAAGCTTTTCAAATAGAAATACCGTTGCAACTATTATTTGAGAATCCCACGATCGCTACTTTAGCTCAAGCGATGCCTACGGCAACCCGAAGCAGGAACGCTCAAAACCAAACTCCAGAAAACGATCCCCAAAATCAGACCATTCCTCAAATAGCAAACCGCAAGTCAGCCCCTTTATCCTTTGCCCAACAGCGAGTCTGGTTTTTGGAGCAGTTGGAACCTAACAGCGCAGCATATATTGTCTCCAATGCACAGCGCTTAACGGGCAAGTTAAATGTGGGTGTATTGCAAAAGTCACTAGATGCGATCGTTGTCCATCATGAGGCATTGCGAACCAACTTTATTACATCACCTGATGGTAGCCCCATACAAGTAATTGGTACGCCTCGGCCAGTGGAACTCAAAATTATTAAGGTAACAAAAGACCAAGTAGAATTTCTCCTTAATCAAGAGGTGCAACGCCCCTTTAACTTAGAATCTGACTTGATGCTGCGTGCTACTTTGCTCCAGGTAGACGAACAGGAGCATATACTCTTGTTAATGATGCACCACATCGCTTCAGATGGTTGGTCAATTGGTATTCTCTGGCAGCAGTTAATAGCGCTTTATAAAACCTTTTTGAGTAATAAGCCTTCCCCATTAGCAAAATTGCCCATTCAGTATGCGGATTTTGCTGTGTGGCAGCACCAATGGCTATCAGGTGAGGTGCTTTCCAGTCAAATTAACTATTGGAAAACCCAATTAGCAGGTGCTAATACTGTACTGGAATTGCCCACCGACCGACCACGGCCACCAGTGCAAACTTACCAAGGAGCAGCCGAATCTCTGATGCTACCGCAGACTTTGAGTGCATCACTCACAGAACTCTCGCATCAGGAGGGTGTCACTCTATTCATGACATTGTTGGCAGCTTTTGGGACAATACTGCACCGCTATACTGGGCAAGAAGACATTCTTATCGGTTCTCCCATTGCCGGACGTAACCGTTCTGAGATTGAAGAGTTAATTGGATTTTTTATTAACACCGTTGTTTTACGGACTGATTTTGCCGACAACCCCAGTTTTCGTTCAGTGCTAAATCGAGTTCGCCAGATGGCATTAGCTGCTTATGCCCATCAAGATATGCCCTTCGAGAAGCTGGTAGAAGAACTGCAACCAGAGCGAGATACCAGTCGTAACCCACTGTTTCAAGTGTGGTTTAATATGCTCAACTTAAGGGACATCCAACTAGAACTACCTGGAGTGGCTATCGAACCAGTCTCGATCCTAGAAACAGCTTCTAAGTTCGACTTAACCCTTTACGTTACAGAACAAAATCAAGGAATCCAACTTGATTTAGTTTACAACACCGCTCTGTTTACTTCAGAACGGATGATGGAAATGCTTCATCAATTCCATCACTTGCTAAATCAAATTGTTGCTGCTCCAGAGAGGAAAATTAGTTTATATTCTCTGGTGACACCAAAAGCGCAACTTTTGCTGCCAGAACCAAGGGCGGTTTTACCAGAACCACAGTATCAGTTGACGACAACAATGTTTACCTCTTGGGTAAACCGTACCCCAGAACATTCATCACTTCGTCAAGGAATTCGCACTTGGAATTATGGGGAATTGGGCAAAATCGCTCAAACCTTAGCACAGGTTTTGTTATCTCACGGAGTAGAGCGGGGAGATGTCGTAGCCGTATATGGTACACGCAGCTTTGGGCTAATTGCCAGTATGCTAGGCGTACTCTTGAGTGGTGGTGTGCTACTCACCCTCGATCCGAAACTTCCCAGCCAACGCCAGCGCCTAATGCTACAGGAAGCTAAAGCTAAATACATATTATATATTGATGGTCAGCGTCCAGAAGACGACAAGATAGGGGAGCCTTTAACTAGCATCTGTGTCAACCGAGACACAGGAGAAGCTATAAATTCCCAAAAGAGTATTGAAGCAGTAAATCTACCTGAAATCGCTGACGACGATGCAGCTTATATTTTCTTTACTTCCGGCACTACTGGTGTGCCCAAAGGGGTGCTGGGGTGTCATAAAGGGTTGGCGCATTTTCTGAACTGGCAGCAACAGACTTTTGAAATTAATCAGCAAGACCGCATTGCCCAATTAACTGGTCTTTCTTTTGATGTCGTTCTTAGAGATATCTTTTTACCTTTAACTAGTGGTGCAACCCTATGCTTGCCAGAAGAAGAGTATAACTTAGAACCGACTCGAATTCTGCGTTACTTGGAAAATGAGCAAATTTCTGTACTCCATACAGTTCCTTCGCTGGCTCAATTATGGTTAGCGAATGTGCCGTCAGGAGTATCTTTACGTAACTTACGCTGGTTATTCTTGGCTGGAGAACCTCTGAAAGAAACCCTTGTAGTTCGCTGGCGGGATGCTTTTCCTGAATCTGGTGAAATAGTTAATCTTTACGGTCCGACAGAGACAACCTTGGCGAAATGTTATTACCGAGTACCTGTTGAGTGTAACCCTGGTGTACAGCCAGTAGGATTACCGTTGCCTCAAACCCAAGCACTAGTTTTCACACCAAATCATCAACCATGCGGTATTGGGGAACCAGGCGAGATTGTAATCCGAACTCCATTCCGCAGTTTGGGCTATATCAATGCCCAGCAAGAAAACCGTTCTCGATTTGTCAAGAACCCTTTTCGGAACGATCGCCAGGATTTGCTTTATTATACAGGCGATCGCGGATGCTATCGTCCAGATGGCTCTCTAGAAATTCTCGGTCGCCAAGATCATCAAGTCAAGATCCGGGGGATACGCATTGAGCCAGGGGAAATTGAAACGGTGTTAGCCCAACACCCAGATGTACTCCAGACTGTAGTAATTGCTCGTGAAGATGTTCTTGGCGATCGACGTTTGGTGGCTTATATTATACCGAATCAAGACTCAGCAATTGCAATTACTGATATCCGTAGCTTCCTCTCGACAAAATTGCCACAGTACATGCTACCTTCGGCTTTTGTCGTGCTGGACACCATGCCCTTAACTCCCAACGGCAAGGTAGACCGCCGCGCTCTACCAGCACCAGACTTATCGAGGCAAGAGCCAGAAGCCAGCTTTGTTGCTCCCCGCAATCAAGTGGAACGTCAATTAACCCAGATTTGGGAACAAATTTTAGGTGTCCAGCCGATTGGTGTTAGAGATAATTTCTTCGAGCTAGGAGGACATTCTATCCTAGCAGTAAAACTGTTTTGGCAAATTGAAAAGACATTTAATAAAAACCTGCCTCTTGCTATTCTTTTCCAGTCAGGGACTGTAGAAGCTCTAGCCAAAATAATCTGTCAAGAAGAAGATTTAACAACAAACTCGGTTTTAGTAAATACCTTAAATCAGTCAAAATCTAGCTGGTCATCCCTAGTAGAAATTCAACCTAACGGCTCCAAGCCACCTTTTTTCTGTATTCACGGGCTGGGTGGAGAAGTCTTATGTTTCCGTGAATTGGCATTGCATCTGGGGACAGAACAACCGTTTTACGGATTGCAACCACGAGGGCTAGATGAAAAACACCCTCTCCATACCCGCATTGAAGATATGGCAGCGCACTACATTCAAGAAATTCAAACCCTTCAACCTCATGGCCCTTATTTTCTCGGAGGTTATTCCTTTGGGGGTACAGTTGCCTTCGAGATGGCCCGGCAACTCTATAAGCAAGGCGAACAAATTGGCATTTTAGTTATGCTTGATAGTTGCCGTATAGGTTATAGCTGGCAAGCGCCATTTCTGAAGCGAGTTTTTTTGCATTTAAATAATATTGTTCAACAAGGGCCTAACTACGTTTGGAAAAAGGTTGTGAGATGGAGTTATTGGCGTAAGCGAGAACTGCAAAATACATATAACCGTTACTTGGAAGACGTACTTCATGTACCTGAAACTGACAAGCATTTAAAGGTTATAGATACTAACACTCAAGCCCTTAGTGATTATATTTTTTCACCTTACCTTGGTGGAGCTATTCTTTTGCGGACAGAGGATCAAAATCGGGACGAAGCTATAGGCACAGAATACGCTCCTCAATTCGGCTGGGACGAGGTAGTAGTTGGAGGATTAGATATTCATTACCTTCCCGGATCTCACCTTGACATACTTAAAGAACCCCATGTACAAGTATTAGCTGAAAAATTGAGAAATTGCTTAACTCAGGCGCAATCTCAGATTGCAAAAAATTAATTTGAACTTTTTTGTTAGTTCACCTTCGCACAACTCAGGACTGCTGGGTTGTTTTGCCATTTCATGGTCTAAACTTGAAATAATAATAGAAAAATGCTTGCTAGTGGTAACTAGAGTGAGATAATTATTCTGTGGAACTGGAATATTGGTAAAAATCCAATAACCAAAAGACCTGACCGATTTAAGAATGCGATGAATATTGCTAGTGTCACAGATTGAACAGAGGGAATGATTGTGGCACTAATAGCTGGAATGACTATCGTTGTTAGATTTTAAGTTGGCAAGCAATCCACAATCCACTGATGCTATATAGAAGATTTGGGCGCACAGAATTACAGATGCCAGTGTTTTCCTGCGGTGGCATGAGATATCAGTTCAAATGGGAGGATGTTCCCAATCATGAAATTCCTGCTGATAACCAGGCGAATCTGGAAGCGACTATTAGAAAGGCAGTCGAAGTTGGAATTAATCATATTGAAACTGCCCGTGGTTATGGCACTTCTGAAATGCAATTGGGGAGAATATTACCCAAGTTTCCCCGCAAAAAGTTGATTGTTCAGACAAAAGTCAACCCAAAGGCAGATGCGAAGGAATTCCGGGAGACATTTGAACAATCCTTGAAAAATCTCCAACTAGATTATGTTGACCTTTTAGGGTTGCACGGTATCAATCATCCTGAGTCGTTAGATGACAGCATCCGTCCCGGCGGCTGTTTGGAAGTAGCGCAGCAGTTGCGAGCAGAGGGAAAAGTTAGATTTATTGGCTTTTCCACACACGGCTCGACAGATATGATTGTGCAGACAATTAATACCAATCAATTTGATTACGTGAACCTGCACTGGTACTACATTAATCAATGGAATTGGGCAGCAATCGAAGCAGCTAAACGCCAGGATATGGGGGTATTTATTATTAGTCCATCTAATAAAGGAGGTTTGTTGTATGAGCCTCCCCAAAAATTAGTAAATCTTTGCGCTCCCTTGAGTCCAATGGTGTTTAATGATTTGTTTTGTTTGAGCCATCAAGAGGTACATACCCTGAGTTTGGGAGCAGCAAAACCACAAGATTTTGACGAACACCTGAAGACTTTAGAATTACTAGATCAAGCATCAGAAATTTTGCCGCCAATTTTAGCAAGATTGGAATCAGAAGCGATCGCTACTTTGGGAGAAGATTGGGTAAAATCCTGGGAAACAAATCTACCAACCTTTGACGAAACCCCTGGTGAGGTAAATATTCGGGTGATTTTGTGGCTGCGTAATTTAGCGATCGCCTACAACTTAGTAGACTTCGCTAAAATGCGCTACAACCTGCTTGGCAATGGCGGCCACTGGTTCCCCGGCAACAAAGCTGACCGGCTAGATGAATTAGACTTGCGGCAATGTCTCGCTCGTCATCCCTACGCCGATAAAATCCCCCAACTTTTGGCACAAGCTCATCATTTGTTGGCGGGTGAAGAAGTAAAACGTTTATCTCGCACTTGATAAATTGCATAAATAGGGCATTGGCTATTATGGCGTATGGGAAATAGTAAACAATAGACTTCTTGGCATTTGTCGGGGTAAAGGGGAAGGTGGGGCCCCCTCTGGGGATAAGGGGCAGGGGAAAAGGGTAAAAAAAGTCAAAATCCTTTCCCTTTAACCTTTTCCCTTTTCCCTAAGAGTGCAAAAATATATTTTTGCAAAAGGTCTAATAATTATCAATGCCCAATGCCCTTTAGGAGTGATGAGTCATGAGTGCTGAGTGCTGAGTGGGAAATCTCACTTATATTTACTCAGAACTCGGAACTCGGAACTACTATGCCCAATCCTAATCAGCTTTTTTCGTATCTGCTGATTTAACTGCCTTCGGTACGACTAGCACCTTATCAACGCGATTACCATCCATATCCATCACTTCAATTCGCATACTTTGCCATTCAAAATGATCTGCTGCGGTAGGAATACGACCTAAATGGGTAATCACAAAACCGCCTAATGTTTGATAACTGCCACGTTCCTCAGATTCCCACTCTTCCATCCCAAAAAGTTCCAAAAACTCTTCTACAGGCAACATCCCATCCAAAAGCCAGGAACCATCTTCGCGTTGTACAGCTTGTGGTTGATCCTGCCCATCCGTTGAAGGAACGTCACCCACGATTTCACTCATGATGTCGTTGAGAGTAACTAATCCTTGAATCACGCCGTATTCATCCACTACCAACGCCATGTGAGTGATAGTTTGCTTGAACAATTCCAAAACTTTCAAGCCACGGGTGCTTTCTGGCACAAATACGGGCTGTCGCAATCCGATCGTTAAATCTAGTGGTTCCCCTCGGAAACTCCTGGCTAATAAGTCGGTGACAGGGATAACACCCAGCACATTGTCAAGTCCCCCCTGACAAACTGGATATCGTGAATAAGCACTATCAACCATTTTTTGGCGATTTTCTTCGGGAGAGTCGTCTAAGTCTAGCCAAACGATATCGGGACGGGGTGTCATCAAGTAGCTGACAGGGCGATCGCCTAAACGAAAGACTCGCTCTACCATATCCTGTTCAGCTTCCTCAAAGGTTCCCGCCTCAGTGCCTTGCTCAATTAAGATTTTAATTTCTTCTTCGGTGACTTGCGGCTCGGTAGAAGCTGTAATTCCCAGCACTCGTAAGATCAAATCTGTAGAAGCACTTAATAAATATACCATTGGCGAAGCGATCGCCGATAAGGCACGCATTGGAATAGCTACAGTCGATGCAATTCTTTCTGGGTTGTTTAATGCCAGACGCTTTGGTACTAATTCGCCAACAATCAGTGACAAATAGGTAATGATCAAAACAACTATTCCAAAAGATATCGGTTCACTATAAGGTGCTAAAAAGGGTACAAGTCGCACATAGACTGCCAGTCGGTTGGCAATTGTTGCTCCTCCAAAAGCACCAGTTAGGATACCGATGAGGGAAATACCCACTTGAACGGTTGACAGGAAATGATTTGGAGACTCTGCTAATTTCAATGCTGCCATTGCCTTGGCATCCCCTTGATTAGCAAGCTGTTGTAACCTTACTTTCCGTGCCGAGACAATCGCCATCTCAGACATAGAAAACACGCCATTGGCAATAATTAGCACCAAAATGATTAAAATTTCAAAAGTGATGGAGGACATGTTTAAAATTGCCGCTTATCAGA
>NZ_JAVRCI010000040.1:0-62208 GCF_034530835.1 Nostoc sp. DedQUE12b
CAAAGGTAAAGCAGAAACAACAAGAAAGTTGGCTTTAAATTTGTTGCGAATTGGCATGAGTTTAGAACAAATTGCCGAAGTTACCGAATTATCTATTGAGCAAATTCAAGTTTTACAACAAGAAATTCAAAAATCTTAATTTTAACTAATCGTCATAGCATTTATTATTTTGCTGAGGTACAAGTTAGGCAAGACAAGATTACGTTGGTGTCAACTTAAGTACCATAACAGCACTATCAATCATCATCATTATTTGTAATCCTTAAGCCAAGGATAGTACACAAAGCTATTGCCAAGTTATCTAAATAATTCTCATCTAAATGACCAATCACTCTGATAATTCTTGATTTATCAACAACTCGAAGTTGCTCGCAAAGCACTACAGAATCTTGGCTTAAACCACCGATACCAGCTGGTATAAACACATGAGAGCCTAAAATAGCACGTCTAATTTTTGAGGTGAATGGTGCAATGATTGTATGAGGACTAACAGCATTTGCCCGATCGATTTGCACCACTACAACAGGTCTAATTCCGGCTTGTTCTGTACCAACAACGGGATTGAGATCGCACAAAACCACATCCCCTCGGGTGATATCTACCACTGAATTTCCCCACGAGCCAAGCGTTCTTCATAATCTTCTAAATTAGATAAATAGTCAGAAAAATCTGATTCTACTATTTCCATCGACTCGCTAAATTGAAGCCATAATTCCCAGTTATTACTACTATGCTTCATTAATAGGAAGTCTATAAAATCACTCACTTCTTGAACTAAATATTCTGGCATTTGCCGGATTTTACCAATGGTTTTATCTTGTATACTCATGATAAATTGTTCGCGGTAATTTCTCTCAATCCACAATAGTCAAAGACTTAGTTATTTCTATTGCCATGTGTCAAATCTTAACTAAAACTCAGCACTTTGCGGTGTACGTGGGAAGGGAATTACATCACGAATATTTGCCATACCAGTCATAAATTGCACGAGTCGTTCAAAACCCAAACCAAAACCAGCGTGAGGAACGGTACCATAACGACGCAAATCTAGATACCACCATAAATCTTCTGGCTTCATTCCTTGCGCTACTACGCGACGTTCTAGGACTTCTAGGCGTTCTTCCCGCTGGGAACCACCAATAATTTCGCCAATTTTCGGCGCAAGAATATCCATTGCGCGGACGGTTTTTTCATCGTCGTTCAAGCGCATATAAAAAGCTTTAATTTTCGCTGGATAATCTGTGACGATTACTGGCTTTTTAAATAATTGTTCAGCCAAATAACGTTCGTGTTCTGATTGCAAATCTAAGCCCCAGCTTACAGGATATTCAAATTTGACATCAGCTTTTTCTAAAAGTGCGATCGCTTCTGTGTAAGTTAAGCGTTCAAATTGATTGTTAATAATATTTTCAGCTGTTGCTAAAACAGAATTATCAATGCGCTGATTGAAAAATTCCATGTCTTCTGGGCAAGTTTCCAAAACATAGTTAAAGATATGTTTGAGAAACGCCTCAGCTAAATCCATATCGCCTTCTAAGTCACAAAAAGCCATTTCTGGCTCAACCATCCAAAATTCTGCTAGGTGGCGCGAGGTGTTGGAGTTTTCTGCACGGAAGGTAGGGCCAAAGGTGTAGACGTTGCTAAACGCCATCGCCATCACTTCCGCTTCCAACTGGCCGCTAACTGTTAAGTATGTGGGTTTAGCAAAAAAGTCTTGGCTGTAATCTACTGCTTGGTTTTCTGTGCGGGGAATATTCTTTAAATCTAAACTGGTAACGCTAAACAGTTCACCCGCGCCTTCGCAATCGCTAGCGGTGATAATGGGTGTGTGTACCCACAAAAAGCCTCTTTGTTGGAAAAATTGGTGAATTGCTGTCGAACAAGCATTTCTAACGCGGAAAACTGCACCAAAGGAATTAGTACGCGATCGCAAATGTCCAATGGTTCGCAGAAACTCAAAGGAATGGCGTTTCTTTTGCAGGGGATATGTATCGGGATCGGCTTCGCCGTAAACTTTCACTGTCTCGGCTTTCAACTCAATTCGCTGTCCTTTACCAAGAGAAGCTACTAGTACCCCTGTCGTTTCGACAGCAGCACCTGTATTCAATTTTTTTAATATAGCTTCGTAATCTGGCAAATCCTGATTAATGACGACTTGCAAATTAGCTAGCGATGAGCCGTCATTGACTTCGATAAAAGCAAATCCTTTTGACTCACGTTTTGTCCTCACCCAGCCTTGAACTTGGAGAGACTCATCAGGTTGGCCACTTCGCAATATTTCTGCAATCCGTCGATTTACCATATTTACCCAGCATAAGACTTTAATATCCAGCCTATGATAACGCCCATTCCACCAAAGCGGACGACTTGCCAGAAAGGTTTTTTCAGGCTACGCCAAGAAAATAACTGGCTTTCTAAGTTCACTTCTAGCCTTTCCAACTGCTGTTGAATGTGCCGTAACTCTGCTTTGATTTCTGGTGTCTGAGATTTATTGTGCTTTAGTTGATCCCGGCGCTGTTGCCATTGTGCCTGTTGTTGGCGATCGCGTTGCACTTGATCGTAACGTTCTTTTAAGGATAGGAGCGATCGCTCTACTTCCTCTAGTTCTTCTTCAAAATCTGGTTCGGGATTTTCTGCTGACGGCTGTAATTGTTTAGGCGGCTTCATTTACAAGTAGTAAACTAAGATTAAAGAGCAGTCTGCCAATAGTCAAAATTAAAACTATGAGTTTTTGACTCAGCACTCAGCACTCAGCACTCAGCACTCAGCACTCATAATTATGTCTCAATCTACTCAGCTGCCTAAAACCAGTCAACTGAATGAACTTAGTACTCTGGAACTAGCTCAAGCCCTCATGGAAAGGCTGACTATTTCCCCTAACGATTGGCATCGCCTCAAGTCTAACCGTAATTCCCGTGCTAATGAACAAGTGGCAGCAGCAATTGTGTATCTTTTAAAGAATCAGCCAGAAGAAGCTCAAGCAAGATTGCAACAGGCAGTTGGTTGGTTAGATCGCTCTATTTCTGCCCCTCCCTGTCCAACTCACGGGAAAAGTTAGGAGTTTGAATTATTATTCAACTCCTAACTCCTAACTCCTAACTCCTAACTACATCATCGCCGCAGAGATAATCCTCGGCGATTTTCCATTTGTTTACAAAGCCTCAATTCTGTGCCTTTGCGGTTCCACTCTACCTGATCAAAAATTTGATGCAGAAGACATAAACCACGACCATTTTCTGACTCATCTGGTGGAAGATAGTCTGTTGGTTCTTCATTAATAGTAGATGAAGGAGTAAAGCCACTACCCTGGTCTGATATTATCCACCAATATTGATTATCTATTACGGAAAAACGAACTACAACTGTTTTACTCGGATCTAGATTATTACCATGTTTAGCTGCATTTACTAGGGCTTCTTGAAGTCCTAGACGCAGTTCTGCTTGTAATTTTGCTGGAATTTCTGCCAACAATAAGTCTAAGATGGGACAAAGGTAGAGGGTTGAGGCAAAACTAATAGTGCCCCAATAACGTCCAACTGGACGAAGTGAAATAGTAATCACAAGAGAAACCCCATAGCTTTCAGTTAGCTAGACATCAGTTTGCTATTACAGTCACCCTGACAAAACTTGAGGTGGTCATGCTGCCTTCAAACTTGCGTCTTTAAAACTAAATTTTGAAAATGCTAGGGAGCATTGGCTCTATAACTATGAATTGGGATTGTTTAGATATATCGGCTGGAATAAATTTGATAATGAGGTCAGCAAATTAAGAATATGCTGTTAATTTTACAGAGTATTGGCATACTCTAGTTAGTTGCCGATTTATAATTTACGCAATCTTCTTCATCTTTTTAAGAACCCATGCAACTTGAATTTATTTAAACAAAATGAATTTTTATTTTTGGCTTAATTCAATTTTAGCATCTTTAGTATGCACTAGACTAAAATTTTCAAATTTCAGTTTTTTTGAAGGAATTACTACCCTTGTCAAAATGTGATAGCACAAGAAAGGCGGCAGTTTCAACATGAGCAGTTTGAGGAAAAAAATCAGCAGGTTGTACCCGTGTTATGGTATATTGCCCATCTTGACAAAGCAATTTCAGGTCACGGGCGAGGGTAGCTACTTTACAGCTGACGTAAACGATCCGAGATGGTTTCAATTGCCGTAAAGTGTCTATGACTGCGCGATCGCACCCCTTACGTGGCGGATCGAGTATTACTACTTCTGGTATTGTGCCCATTTGGGGAAGCAATTTCTCTACTGCCCCGGCTTGGAATGTTGCATTATCAATTCCGTTACGGTGGGCATTCAAAATTGCTTGTTCTACTGCTGCTGCTTGCACTTCTAATCCTGTAGCAATTCGTACTTTTTTGGCCAGGGGTAAAGTTAAAGTCCCAATACCACAGTAGGCATCAACTAGGAACTCATGCCCTTGAAGATTGAGTTCTGATTGAATTACCTGTAATAGTGCCTCTGCTGTTTCGGTATACACTTGGAAAAATGTATCTGGGCGTACTTGAAATTCCAGTCCAGCAAAATTTTCACGCAGGTGGGGTACTCCAGCGATGCAACGGGTTTCTGATCCAAAGATAGCATTTGTGCGATCGCTATTGCGATTGAGCGACACTCCCACTAACTGCGGATAGCGCTTTAACCATTCCTGGGCTTGGGTTTCAATTCCTGATAAATTCCAGTCCTTCACCACCAAAGTCAGCAACATTTCCCCAGTATGTCGGCCAATGCGTAAACCAAGATGGCGAATTTGTCCAAGATGGCGCTGTTCGTCATAGATTCGCCAACCTCGCTGTTGAATATCCTGCTTAACTTCGGCAAGTAAGGGATTTAATCGCGCATCTTGGACTGGACATTGATTTAAATTAATTAATTGGTGACTACCTTTTTGATAGTAACCAGCTTGTACTTGTCCCGTTGCGGATATACCTAAAGGATATGTAGATTTATTACGGTAGCCTAAAGCAGAAGGGGCGACGAGTACCGGATCTATCGGTGGTTGGACAAAACCGCCAATGCGCTCCATTGCTTGGATAACTTGATTTTGCTTGGCTAGTAGCTGGTAGTCATAATCAATATGCTGCCACTGGCAACCACCACACTTATCCGCCACAATGCAACTAGGTCGGATACGTTGGGGGGATGGTTCCAATAGCTCCTGGAGCTTGCCGTGGGCGTATTTAGGTTTAACGTGTACTAAGCGGACAATAGCGCGATCACCTGGGACAGTATCTGGGACAAACACTACACGTTCATCAGCGCGTCCTACACCATCGCCTGTATCACTCAGGTTAGCGATCGTCACTTCGATTAATTCACCCTGTTGCCAAATTATTTTAGTCATTTGTCATTGGTCATTGGTCATTGGTCATTTGTTATTGGGCATTGGGTATTAGTTATTTTTTCTTGCTCCCCCTGCTCCCTACTCTCCCCAAATAGATAAATTCAATACATAAGTAACTCCGATCCCTTCACTTGTGTACCTCCAACTCGCTAAACTAACAGATAATATTTCAGGTGATTTCAATCATCATGACTGTAATTAGCCAAGTTATTCTCAAAGCCGACGACGAACTGCGTTATCCCAGCAGTGGCGAACTTAAAAATATCAAAGACTTTTTGGAAACCGGCGTACAACGGACGCGGATTGCGGCTACCTTAGCCGAAAACGAAAAGAAGATCGTTCAAGAAGCAACTAAACAACTTTGGCAGAAGCGTCCTGACTTTATCTCCCCTGGAGGTAATGCTTACGGTGAACGCCAACGCTCTCTATGTATCCGTGATTTTGGCTGGTACTTACGCCTAATTACTTATGGTGTACTTGCCGGTGACAAAGAGCCAATCGAAAAAATCGGTTTGATTGGTGTGCGGGAAATGTACAATTCATTGGGCGTTCCCGTGCCTGGAATGGTAGAAGCGATCAATTCCCTCAAAACAGCCTCCCTGAGCTTGCTAAGTGCGGAAGACGCTGCCGAAGCAGCACCTTACTTTGATTACATCATTCAAGCGATGTCTTAATACAAAGTGTGTGCTGGTTCTAGGAATATACTTCCGGTCTACTAAAGTGAGTGCGAGGTATTAGCACTCGATAGGCATAAAATCCCCAATTTGATCATACCTTCCCCACATTTGGTAGTGGCTGTGGCAAAATCTCTGTCAAGTTACCAACCAGTTGTGGGGAAATTTATAGGTATGGGGCAAAACAGTTTCGTTAGAGGTAGCGGGGCGTTTAGCCCGTTCCGAGTTCCGAGTTTAAATTTTCCCTACTCAGCACTCAGCACTCATTACTCAGGACTCTTGAAGGGCATTGCTCAAAAGACAAAAACAATATAGATACAAAAAACCGACAGTCCTTGATTAAGGCTGTCGGCTATTAAGTGTGTTCCCTATTAATGACTCGGCTAGAGTTCAGTTGTCATTAATTATGCCTAGTTACCAATCGCTGGGAGACGATCCTAATCATCGATATGTGTGATTCTCGTCACTTGATTGTTACATCTAAACTGCATATACCCGAATAATCTCTGAGTGAGACTAGACTCACGTAAGTAAAGGAGCTAGAAATTTCACCAATATTAAAAAATAAAGTTATCTTTACAGACTAAAGCATTTTGTGTGCTAATGATCTTAATTTTGTCTATTTCATGATCGGAATAATCCTGTTGAGTGCATTTTGGGGTTGTACTACCCTTCCATCCAAGAAACAAGTTTGCTTGTAATAAAAGCTGTATAAGCATCTACTGCCAATATTTACCAAGATGGAAATACAAGTATTTAGTTAGAGTTTAAATTGAAGAGCGATCGCGCTTCAATCTACAGGAAGTAAAATTGCGTAGCTTGCCGCCGTAGGCATCGTGTTTTACAACATAAATTAATTAGCATCCCAAAATACTTTTAATGCTATTCACCAACACAGCTACTAATTCCAATGATGCGGTGGTTGCACCAATTGTACTAAGCATTGCTCCTACTGTTGCTGATATCGCCTCCATACTAGCTCCTGCTATAAGCATTGCTATTACTGTACTTGCAATAGAAACAATCCCAGTAGCAGCTATACCCGAACCAACTGAAATTGCGCCGACTATAGCAATAACAATAGTCCATTCCAATGGATTAGGACTGTGACAAGCCTGAATAAAGATTATAGGAAAATTCATTTTACTACTTCAATAATGTTGCATTTAGTTAAGCTTAATTTTACAAATAAGCCTTTCTGTATTAAAATAGTAAGATTACTCAAATAATTATCAACCTTAAGCTTTGGCTAGGAAATTACGTATTTTTGCAGTTGCTTTCTATTGAGAAAATCACGATAACGCAATAAGCTAGAGTTAGCAGCACAAGTGATTCACAACTGGCAAAAAACCTAGCTTGGGGTAACGATGGCAATAGAACAAAAGCACAGCAATTATTTATCAGAAGCCGAAAGCCGTTTGCGTCAACTTTCTATTGAAAAGTTGCGATTAGCAGTTGCGTTTCTGGCTTATTTGCAAGAAACAGAAGAAAACGAAGTTACTGAAAAAGTATTATTAAATATTCCTGATTTTGCCCAATCTTTCCGCGAGATTGAACAAAATGAAGACAAATTAGAAAATACTGCCTCAAATCAGATTGCCTCAGATGAAGAAGTATGGCAGGCTTACTTAGCAGTTGAAAAAAAATGGGAAGAGGTATTCCTTCAGCTTGCAGACTCCTAAATTTCTCACTATTTCTCAAGTCTTAAATATTCACCAACGCCAAATTCAAAGATTTGGTGGAACATCAGGTGTTAGAGACGAAGGTTTGCTAGATTCAGCACTGGCACAACCTCAAGCTACTTTTGGCGGTGAACTTCTCCATCCAACAATTCACGAGCAAGCAACAGCGTACCTATACCATTTAGCAATGAACCATCCGTTTATTGATGGCAATAAGCGTACCGCTTTCGCTGTTATGCTTACTTTTTTGAGCTTAAATGGCTACACTCTCAACCTATCTCAAGAGCAAGCTTACAACTTGGTGATTCAAGTAGTTCAGAAAGAAATATCCAAAGAAGAATTATCTACATTTCTGGAACTGCACTTACAGGGCAAGTAAATCGATAGAATAATGCTCTGTCCCCCAGAGTGCATTACTTCCATGACTGCAACCTCAAAACCAGCCTTTTCCCCCCAAGAAATTGCTGCTGAAGGTCTTAAACCAGAAGAATACGCAGAAATTGTCCGTCGGCTAGGCCGTCATCCCAACAAAGCTGAACTGGGAATGTTTGGCGTGATGTGGTCTGAGCATTGCTGTTATAAAAATTCTCGACCTTTACTCAAACAATTTCCCACTGATGGCCCCCGCATCCTCGTGGGGCCTGGTGAAAATGCTGGTGTTGTAGACTTGGGTGATGGACTCCAACTAGCTTTTAAAATTGAATCCCACAACCACCCCTCAGCGGTCGAACCCTTTCAAGGAGCCGCAACGGGAGTCGGAGGTATTCTCAGAGATATTTTTACAATGGGTGCGCGTCCCATTGCCCTATTAAACTCGTTACGCTTTGGTTCCTTAGAAGATCCCAAAACCCAACGACTGTTTAGCGGTGTGGTGGCAGGAATCTCTCATTATGGTAATTGTGTGGGAGTACCTACTGTTGGCGGCGAAGTTTACTTTGACTCTGCCTATTCTGGTAATCCTCTGGTGAACGTTATGGCATTGGGGTTGATGGAAACCTCAGAAATCGTCAAATCTGGAGCATCTGGCTTAGGCAACCCCGTATTGTATGTTGGTTCTACCACTGGGCGCGACGGTATGGGAGGCGCGAGTTTTGCTAGTGCAGAATTGAGCGATCAATCCATAGACGATCGCCCTGCTGTACAAGTGGGCGATCCCTTTTTGGAAAAGTCGTTGATTGAAGCTTGTCTGGAGGCGTTTAAAACGGGTGCAGTTGTCGCCGCTCAAGATATGGGAGCAGCGGGAATCACCTGTTCTACCTCAGAGATGGCAGCAAAAGGCGGTGTGGGAATTGAACTAGATTTAGATAAGATTCCCGTCAGAGAAATGGGGATGGTTCCTTATGAATATCTGCTTTCGGAATCTCAAGAGCGAATGCTGTTTGTTGCTCATAAAGGGCGCGAGCAAGAATTAATTGACATTTTCCATCGGTGGGGACTTCAAGCCGTTGTTGCTGGTACAGTCATCGCCGATCCGATTGTGCGAATTCTCTTTCAGGGTGAAGTAGCAGCAGAAATTCCCGCTGAAGCTTTGGCGGAGAATACCCCACTATATAACCGGGAGTTATTGGCAGAAGCACCAGAATATGCGCGTCAAGCTTGGGAATGGACTGCTGATTCTCTACCTCCTTCTACAACTGCTGGAATAGAACTTTCAGGAGGACTGCAAAGTTGGAATGATATTCTCTTAACTTTGCTCGATACACCGACGATCGCTTCTAAAAATTGGGTATATCGTCAGTATGACCATCAGGTACAAAATAATACAGTAATGCTTCCAGGTGGCGCAGATGCGGCTGTTATCCGTTTGCGCGCTCTTGAAGAAATCCCAAATCTCAAATCCCAAATCCCAAATCTCAAATCAGGAGTGGCGGCGACGGTAGATTGCAATCCTCGTTATGTATATCTTGACCCTTACGAAGGGGCTAAGGCAGTGGTGGCAGAAGCTGCACGCAATCTTAGCTGTGTGGGTGCAGAACCTCTAGCGGTGACGGATAATCTAAATTTTGGCTCTCCAGAAAAACCCATTGGTTACTGGCAATTGGCAGAAGCTTGTCGCGGTTTGGCGGAAGGTTGCCGAGAATTGGCGACACCAGTGACAGGTGGTAATGTCTCTTTATACAATGAAACTCTTGATTCTCAAGGCAACCCACAACCCATTTATCCCACTCCCGTGGTGGGTATGGTGGGTTTGATTCCTGATATAACCAAAATTTGTGGTCAAGGTTGGCAAGCATCCGGCGATGTGATTTATCTTCTCGGATTGCCTTTGGCATCCCAAATCAGTTTGGGGGGATCTGAATATTTAGCCACTATCCACAATACTGTTGCCGGAAAACCACCACGGGTAGATTTTGACTTGGAACGCCGTGTACAGAAAGTTTGCCGTGAAGGAATTCGTAATGGTTGGGTACGTTCAGCCCACGATTCTGCTGAAGGAGGAGTGGCGATCGCACTAGCCGAATCTTGCCTTGCTGGCAATCTTGGTGCGGAAATCAATTTAGAAATAGCACCAACACAGTTAAACCGCTTAGACGAGGTGTTGTTTGCCGAAGGTGGTGCCAGAATTTTAGTTTCTGTAGCATCAGCACAACAAGAAATTTGGGAATCATATTTACAGGAACATTTGAGTCAAGAATGGCAAAAACTGGGTGTAGTTAGTAATTTTGAGACTGGTTTGGGGGTTTTCACCACTGATAACCAAACCTTAATCAAAGTTAGTATCGAAGATATGAACGATCGCTACTTCCATGCGATCACCAAACGTCTCGCCATCCATACCACTATTTCTGAGCGCTGAATGCTGAGTATTTAAACTTCACTCACAACTATTAGCGTCTCTGAGCAAAATTAGGGTACTGTTTTAATGGATGGTTAAAGATTTGTTAAGAACTCCCCAGCCATTTATATAATCCCAGTGACTGACTACCAATTTTAGATTTTGGATTTTAGATTTTGGATTAGGGGCGTTGCTTCTAGTTCATATCTTGCTCTTACTGGGCAAAAAATCTAAAATAGCCATTTTAAAATCCCAAGCCGCATCTTTACCAGGGTGCGATCAATCCAAAAGACGCTCTCTACGAGACGCTGCGCGAACGCGGACTCGCTCTAAGCGAAGCCATGCCGAAGGCTTTACGCTCCGCTATCGTCAATAGTTCGACTGAGTGTAGCCGAAGTCTCAAATCCAAAATTGATTGACCCCCCCACCAGGAGCAAAGCTAGCATGATTTCTATTCATTCTGTCACTTCGGATGAATACCCCGACCAGACCAACAACCCAATCAATAGTCATGAAAATCAACCTGACAAGCCAGAAGAAGCTTGTGGTGTTTTTGGCATCTACGCCCCAGGAGAAAACGTTGCTAAACTGACCTACTTTGGATTGTATGCCCTCCAGCATCGGGGTCAAGAATCAGCTGGTATTGCCACCTTTGAGGGGACAAAGGTACATCTCCACAAAGACATGGGTTTGGTGTCTCAAGTCTTCAATGAATCTGTCTTGGATCAATTGCCTGGTAGTCTTGCTGTTGGTCACACTCGTTATTCCACCACAGGTTCTAGCCGCAAAGTTAATGCCCAACCCGCAGTACTAGAAACCCGTTTAGGTTCAATAGCTCTTGCACACAATGGTAATTTAGTCAATACTGTGCAACTACGTCAAGAGTTACTTGAGAATAAATGTAACTTAGTGACAACAACAGACTCAGAAATGATCGCTTTTGCGATCGCAGAAGCCATAGATACGGGCGCTGATTGGCTAGAAGGTGGAATTCAGGCATTTCAACGTTGTCAAGGAGCCTTTAGTTTAGTTATTGGCACTCCCGTCGGCGTTATGGGTGTCCGCGATCCTAATGGAATCCGCCCCTTAGTAATCGGCACTTTGGCTGGTAATCCAGTCCGTTACGTTTTGGCTTCGGAGACTTGTGGTTTAGACATCATTGGAGCCGAATACCTGCGAGACGTAGAACCAGGTGAATTAGTTTGGATTACTGAAGAAGGTTTAGCTTCTTATCATTGGAGTCAAAAATCTGAGCGGAAATTGTGTATCTTTGAAATGATTTACTTTGCCCGCCCTGATAGCGTCATGCACAACGAGAGTTTGTACAGCTATCGAATGCGATTAGGACACCAGCTAGCTAAAGAATCTTTTGTAGATGCCGATATTGTCTTTGGTGTTCCTGATTCTGGTATACCTGCTGCTATTGGATTTTCCCAAGCGTCTGGTGTCGCTTACGGCGAAGGACTGATTAAAAATCGCTATGTTGGGCGAACCTTCATTCAACCAACCCAAACCATGCGGGAATCGGGTCTGCGGATGAAACTCAACCCCCTTAAAGATGTGCTGGTAGGTAAACGAGTAATTATTGTAGATGATTCGATTGTACGGGGTACTACCAGCCGTAAACTAGTCAAAACTTTGCGTGAAGCAGGTGCAGTAGAGGTACACATGCGAATTTCGTCTCCGCCTGTAACTCATCCCTGCTTCTATGGCATCGATACCGATTCTCAAGATCAGCTAATTGCTGCTACCAAGTCAGTAGCAGAAATTGCCAAGCAACTGGAAGTAGACAGCCTTGCCTATCTGAGTTGGGAAGGAATGCTAGAAGCGACACGAGAAGACACCAATAGTTTCTGTTCTGCCTGCTTCACCGGAGATTATCCTGTGGTGATTCCTGAGCAAGTGAAACGTTCTAAGCTGATTTTAGAAAAGGTAGTGGTGTAAGGGCTTCAAACAGAAGAACCCCACCCCGCCAAAGCTACGGTGTACACACAAGTCCTTCTCACCCCCTCTAACTCCCCCTTGGTAAGGGGGAGAACCGATTTCCCCCCTTTGCAAGGGGGGATTAAGGGGGGTAAATCCAAGGTTTGGGCTTAATTGACAGGATGTGTGTACACTGTAGCCCCGCAAACAAGGAGGGGATTAAGGAATGGGGTGTAAGATTAGGATTCTTCTGGGGATGATTCTGATTTTTCTGGCTTGAGTAAGGGGAAAGCGATCGCATCCCGAATACTGGCACAATCGGTTAATAACATCACCAAGCGATCGATCCCAATCCCTAAACCACCTGTAGGCGGCATCCCATATTCCAAAGCGGTGAGAAAGTCTTCATCTACACCTTGGGCTTCTAAATCACCAGCAGCTTTCCGCGCCGCTTGTGCTTCTAAACGTTCTCTTTGGTCGATGGGATCGGTAAGTTCTGAGAAACTATTCCCAGTTTCTCGCCCGACTATAAATAACTCAAATCTTTCCACCAAACCAGGCACAGAACGGTGAGGTTTTGCTAAGGGCGAAATTTCTACAGGGTAATCAATTACAAAGGTAGGTTGAATTAAATTGGCTTCTACTTTCTCTTCAAAGGCTAAATTTAGTAACTTACCAATTGATTGAGCTTCATCTATACCAGGGATAGCAGCATTTTTACTTGCTGTTTTTGCTTCTTCCAAACTTTGGAACGAATTAAAATCCAAGCCTGTAAATTCTTTAACTAAATCGTGCATTGTTACTCGTCGCCAAGGTGGTGTTAAATCTATCGGTTCTCCTTGGTAGGTGATTTGCAATGTGCCGAGTACCTCTTGGGCGACAGTAGTAATAATCCCTTCAGTCAACGCCATCATATCGTTGTAGTCGGCATAGGCTTGGTAAATTTCAATCGTCGTAAATTCGGGATTGTGTCGAGTCGAAATTCCCTCATTGCGGAAAATTCGCCCCAATTCAAACACCTTTTCAAAACCACCCACAATCAACCGCTTGAGATGGAGTTCTGTGGCAATTCGCAAATACAACTCCATTTCTAAAGTGTTGTGGTAGGTGATAAATGGACGCGCATCTGCACCCCCAGTCTCACTTTGCAAAACTGGAGTTTCAATTTCCAAAAAATCCTGCTGTTCCAAATAGCGGCGAATACCAGCAGTAATTTGAGCGCGACGGCGGAAAGTTTGCCGCACTTCCGGGTTAACAATCAAGTCAACGTAGCGCTGACGATAGCGCTTGGCAACATCCGTTAATCCATGCCACTTGTCGGGTAGGGGCAACAGGGATTTAGTGAGGATAGTATATTGTTTAACGTAGACAGATAACTCGCCCTTTTCAGTCCGTTTAATAGTACCTTTAACTCCCAGGATATCGCCTGCATCTGTGAGTTGTTTTAAATGATTGAAGGCATCAGCATCAATATCTGCCATGCTTTCTTGGATGCGATTTTTATCCAGATAAAGCTGAATTGTACCGGTTTCATCTTGCAAGGTGAAAAAAGCCAATTTACCGAAAACGCGACGCGCCATAATGCGTCCGGCTATGGCAATTTCCAAATCGACTTCTTCACCATTGGATAAATCGGCAAACTTTTCTTGCAACTGCGCTGCATGATGGGTGGATTCCCAACGATAGGCATAAGGGTTAGTCCCTAGCTGCTTGAGTTGTTCTACTTTTTCCAGCCTTGCGGCTCGGATATCTTCTTCCGACATGATAACGAACTAAATAGGGCAAGATTAATTATAGATGCTGCCAAAGTTGAGAGTAAAAGATAATCGCCTAAAAGTGATGTGCGTAGGCGTAGCCCACTGTAGGTATCGCTAAAGGAAATCCAATGACACAAACTAGAGTGCGCCTGTGGACTGTAAACGAATATCACCGGATGTTTGAAACGGGTATTATTACAGAGGATGAACGGGTAGAACTGATTAACGGGCAAGTTATCCCGATGAGCGCCAAAAATCCTCCCCATGCAGCGACAAAGCTGTGTGCATCTGATTATCTCAAGCGGCTGCTAGCAGAAGTTGCCTTAGTTCGGGTACAAGATCCCATTCAGTTAAGCCAATATTCGGAACCTGAGCCAGATATCGCTGTTGTCCAGATTGATGCCCGAAAGTACATCGATCGTCATCCTGCACCGAATGAAATCTTTTTATTAATTGAGGTAGCGGATACAACACTAGAAACAGACCGTAAACACAAAGCGCCTCTTTATGCGAAAGCAGGAATTAATGACTACTGGATTTTGGATGTGAATCAGCGTCAGGTTTATATTTTCCGCGAACCGGGTTTAGAAGGTTACAATCTTGAATTTATTTTGCAGGAGGATGCAATATTATCCTTGATTGCATTTCCAGAACTTGAAGTCCAAATTAGTCAAATGTTTCCATAATTTTTACAAATCAAACCTTTATTTATCTGCTATTTTTAGCAGATGCCTGGATGAAATAGCTTTCATTTTCAAGTTAGTAAATTGCACGATCGCCTTTACAAAATCTTGCTGTTCTGGTTGTAAATTTAATTTTTCTAAAGCTTGCTTGATATTATTACCAGCCCGGAGATTGTGAGTAAGTTGGGCACGTTGGGCTGAGTTTAACACTGCCTCAATTTCCCTGTTTCTTCTCTGACGCACAGCTTGGAGTTCTTGGCGCTGTAAAGGAGTCAGGTTAATCTCCGACGAGGTGGAGTAGTTTGCAGTCTTGATAGTTTGGGCGAAAATAACGCTAGAAGTAGTATTGATTTGAACGGGTGCAGCTAAGGCAATTCCCGGCATGAAGAGGACAAGAGCAAGAATATTAGCGAACACAGATAGCCGTTTTGTCAAGTAAATTGCCATATTGAGAAATATCTAGTACACAGTGGTGGAAGTTTGCCCACCTTTAACAAGTTGCTCAAGCAACTTGTTTGGTTAATTAACCTCCAAAACCAGGAATTAAACGCTTGAGGGCACGACCGGCAACGTCGCCATAGCGCAGTTCTCCACACAGAATCTTACCCATGATTTTCGCACCGGAAGGACGCTTAACACCAACTTTGTAGCCAATGCCAGGAAAGCGATAAAATGCTCCACCTAATTTTTGTGCCCAAGCCATCTCAGTACCCCATTCTTCATTAATGGCTTCGCTATATTTTTCTAAAGCGTTGGTATCACCAGAAAGCGCCTCATTAATGGCTCCTGCTGCAATTAAACCGCTAAAAATTGACGGACGAATGCCTTCTGCTGTCATCGGATCGACAACACAAGCAGCTTCCCCAGCTAAAACTGCATTTTGAGTATGCAACTTTTGGTTGCCATCCCACAAGCAAAGAGGATAGCCATATTGCTTGCCAGTTTTGATATCTACATTAAACGATCGCGCGTACTCATCTAAAATTTTCTTAAAATCCTGGGGTTTGCCGCCGACAAATGTACCGACACCAATAGAATAACCGTCCGCCTTCGGGAAGTTCCAAATGTAGCCGTTTTTCACCAAGCCAAACTCGAAATGAATTGTAGATTTATCCTTGACATCTGCGGCCACTTCTGCTTCTAAAGCTCCTGCTAAACGGCGTTTACGATCTTTGAAGCCTAGCCATTTTGCCATTGGCCCTTTAACACCATCAGCCGCGATTAAGTAACGACCTGTAACTGAGCCATTAGCTGTGTTAACTTGCCAGTAGTCACTTTGAAACTCAATACTCGTTACTTCCGTATTATCTCGTAGTTCAGCTCCTTGCTTTTGCCCTTGCTGCACTAGGAAATGGTCAAAAATATCTCGTCGCACCATCCACACTGGTTCTTTGGTGGCGATTTTTGCTTCTACGGGGTCGCCCAAATTCCAGGTAAAGCGAAGGGAGTCGGCTTTTACAGAAATTACTGGGTTAAAATCAAAGTCGAACCATTGAGCGATCGCTGGAGATACACCACCACCACAAGGTTTATATCTTGGTAGAGATTCTTTTTCCAACACTAATACTGAGCGACCTTGTTTGGCTAAATGATATGCAGCAGTTCCACCAGCTGGCCCAGCGCCGACGATGATGCAGTCGTACATATTGAATTTTTGCTCCAGAATTAGTTTATTTTCTATCGAGTAGGGGCAATTGATGAATTGTTCCTACTTTAATTATTCATGTCTACTTACTTACTCGATCAATTTTTCTAGGATTTATGCAATAACTTAAGAAATGATAAAGGCTGAAGAATTTATCCATTATCCTTCAGCCTTTATACTTAAGACTTTAGACTTTAAACAGTCGTGATGTCTTTTTCTTTTTCTGCCAACAGTGCATCTATTTTGGCAGTATACTCATTTGTCAATTTTTGCAACTTGTCTTGTTGGTCTTTTGATTCGTCTTTGGAGATTTCAGAGGCTTTCTCCTGTTTGCGAATGGCGTCTATAGCATCACGGCGAATGTTACGAATAGCAACACGACCCTCTTCAGCATACTTGGATGCCATTTTGACAAATTCTTTACGGCGTTCGCTGGTTAAAGGCGGAATATTCAACCGGATTACAGAACCGTCGTTACTAGGTGTTAAACCCACATCTGAGAGGGAAATAGCCTTCTCAACGATGTTTAGGGTGTTGCGCTCGTAGGGTTGAATTAAGATTGTCGTAGCATCTGGCGTGCTAATATTTGCCAGTGATTTCAAGGAAGTAGGCGAACCGTAATAGTCCACCAATACCTTATCTAATAGACTCGCATTGGCGCGACCAGTGCGAATCGAGTTAAAAGCTCGTTGAGTTGCCTCAACGGTTTTTTGCATCGTACTTTCAGCTTCAGCTAATTTCACAAGAACCTCCCACAAGGGTGCCGATGGATTCTCCCAAGACTGCTCGGTGGATATTTCCTCGCACCGTTAGGTCAAATACCAGAATTGGGATATTATTTTCTTTACACAAGGCGATCGCAGTACTATCCATCACCCGCAAATCTTGGGCTAAAACGTGCGCGTAGGTTAAGCTATTGTAACGCTTGGCGTCAGGATAAATATGAGGATCGGCATCATATACTCCATCTACTTTGGTGGCTTTAAAAATCACCTCAGCATCGATTTCTGCTGCTCTTAATGCCGCAGTCGTATCTGTAGTAAAAAATGGATTTCCTGAACCAGCACCAAAAATTACCACCCGTCCTTTTTCAAGATGACGGATGGCACGACGACGAATATATGGTTCTGCTAATTCTTGCATAGCGATCGCGGTTTGCACCCGCGTCTGTACTCCTATGCGTTCTAGCGAATCTTGCAGCGTCATGGCATTCATTACCGTGGCAATCATCCCGATATAGTCAGCGGTTGCCCTGTCCATCCCCGCCGACGCTGCTTTGACGCCACGAAAAATATTGCCGCCGCCAACAACTATGGCGATTTGAGTACCAGTGGCTATCACCTCTGCTAATTCTTGTGCTATTCCTTTGACCACTTCTGGATCAATGCCATAGCCCATGTTTCCCATTAAGGCTTCACCGCTCAGTTTGAGTAAAACCCGTCGGTAATTCGTTCCCATGAAGTTACGCTTTATCAAAAAAGTTGCAATTGCCTCCAATTTAAGATAACAGTTACAGGGACTATCTATGTCTAGTTACGCCAAATCAATGTAGTACCTACTGGTTCTGTTTGTGCTATGGCTATTTCTTCACCTTTAAATAGAGAGGCGATCGCAGTTCTCAAATAATCCTCTCCCACTGGTAATGGTTCTTGGGGATGATTATCAATTTTACCTTTATAGCGGACTATACCGTTAGTATCTATGAGAAAGGCTGTTGGTGTTTTTGTTGCGCCGAAACTGCCGGTCACATCTTGCGTTGAGTCCCACAGGTAGGGGAAATTCAACTGGTGATGTCGGGCAAAAGCTTTCATATTTTCAAAGCTTGACCTAGTGTCGTAGTCAACATTACTACCATTGAGTCCAATTAGTGTGAAGCCTTTGGGGGCAAATTCGGCTTGAATGTTTTTTAGTCTGCCTAAATACCGATCGACATAAGGGCAGTGGTTACACATAGAAATAACGCCGACTGCTCGGAACTTCTCAAGATAACGCCTGAGATGGTGTACTTGACCATCAATTCCTGGCAATTCAAAATCTGGTGCGTAGCTCCCAACGGGAGTATCAATTGTTTCTAGTAGATTCATGATTTCTGGCCCGCAGAACTAGGAACAAGAAAAATATTGTTAAATTCAGCGTCAGTTTCCAGTTGCAAACCACCCCTTAGCCGATGCCTCATATTCGCCAATCTTATAGACCAAATTTGCGATCGTAAATTGTGAAACTACTGAATCTAGCACGGATGCTAATTCACTCACATCTAAAAAATAGCCCAAATATTACTCATATTAGAAACGTTATGATTTTTAATACTGACATAATCTCAGTTGTGAGGAAATTACCTCTATCAATAAGATGAAAACTCTCTATACTGGATAAAATTATCAGCTTGATGCTAGGATTATTCAGCCTATAAGCTTTTGTGGTATATGTATAGGCTATCACTAGAGCAAAGGATTAATTTTGAAAATCTGATAAATTTTCTGCAAATTCAAAACAATTTTACTTGTGCCTTGCTGCTAAAAAGCTTTTAGCATTCTTTACATCAAATTTCCCATGACAACCTCAAGTTCAAAAACAGCACTTAACTCTACAAAAACCTGGATTTGGCAAGATTTTCCGATCTGTTACCAAACCCAAGGAACTACTGGGCCAGCTGTTGTCCTGGTGCATGGATTTGGTGCTTCTTGGTGGCACTGGCGAAAAAATATTCCGGTATTAGCGGAAAATTGCCGTGTTTATGCGATCGATTTAATTGGTTTTGGCGCTTCCGCAAAACCTGAACCTGGTGAAAAAATTGCCTATACTCTAGAAACCTGGGGACAACAAGTAGCAGATTTTTGCCGTGAAGTAGTGGGTGAGCCAGCTTTTTTAGTCGGAAATTCCATTGGCTGTATTGTCGTCATGCAAGCAGCAGTCAGCAACCCAGATATTGCCTTGGGAGTTGCTTTACTCAACTGTTCTTTACGGCTGTTGCACGATCGCAAACGGGTAACTTTACCTTTATCTCGTCGTTACGGAGCGCCTCTACTGCAACGCCTGTTATCCATCAAACCAGTTGGTCATTTCTTTTTCAATCAACTCGCCAAACCAAAAACGGTGCGGAAAATTCTGCTGCAAGCTTATGCCAATGCTGAGATGGTGACAGATGAGTTGGTAGATATTTTGATGTCACCAGCAAGCGATGTGGGGGCTGGGGCTGTGTTTCTGGCTTTTACTTCTTATTCTACAGGCCCATTACCTGAAGACCTTTTGCCACTATTACAGTGTCCGGCGATTATTTTGTGGGGAACAGCCGATCCGTGGGAACCAATTAAATTAGGGAGAGAATTAGCTAACTTTGGGCAAGTAGAAAAGTTTATTCCTTTAGAGGGAGTGGGGCATTGTCCGCAGGATGAAGCGCCGGAGTTAGTCAATCCGATTTTACTCGATTGGATTTTGGAGCGATCGCAGTCATAAACTCGGCTCAATTTTCACGTAATGGATGGTGTTGAATATAATCAAAAAGATTTATTTTTTGTTAATTGAGCCGATACGAAAAATTGGCAATAGGACTATGGTCTTAATTAAATTAAGAGTTTGACTTAGCGATAAAGCCCTCTCTAATAGGAGGGCTTTATTATAGTTCTTGAAGTTTTAGTCCAAAAACTTTTAATACCAATTCAATTAATGATTGCAACACATCCTTGGGTAAAGACGCGATTCATCGCGTCTCTACAAAGAGTCTATTTGTCCCATTCTTTTTTCAAATTGGTATAACTACTTCTTCTTATCTTCATCTAGTGCTTTTTGGATAGCTTGGCGACAAAATTCAGGAGGATCGTCCTTAGCCTTTACCTCTTCCTTCATTTCCTTAGAAACTCTAAAACTCAATTGGTCAGTTAATGGCTTATCTCCCTTTGGTTGCGCTGGTTCAAAATTTTGAGGGTTCCCTTTAGGATTAGGCATTGTTGAGAGATGTAAATATAGCTTGAGACGAACGAAACCATTAGAATAGAGTTTTATATCGGTGGCGATACCCAGTCTACAAAACAAGTTCACCACCGATACCACTTTTACAAGAGGTAACTCTATTTTATGTTCACAAGGTCAGAACTCGAAATCAAAACTATTGCTGAATTGAGAGACTTGTGTAGGCGTTACGGATTGAAGCCTACTGGGAACGGAGGGTACAAGACCAGTTGGATTGTTACCTTAATGGCATTCCCACAGATAGCACTCGCTCAACTAAGGCAAGGAAGAGGGTTGAAGTTACCAGGTTTTAGCGTTATTCAATTTATTGAAGGTGTAGTAGATGAGATGAACTCACCCACAGATGAGCAAGCGGCGCTGATTAAGCTGACAATGGATGGAAAGGCTATGAGCTACCCTGACAGATACGACCAAGAAAGCTTGCTTAACTTGCACAAGGCTAAGATGTATCTTGAAATTGCGATCGGACTGCTAAACCAGTAAATCAGTTTTGAGGGTTTGTAGTAAGCACTTTAGTGCTTAGAAAATAAGGACTAAAGTCCTTACTACGAACTTTCTTACCTGTATTGGACTCAACCCAGAAGCGCTATATTTATTAACTAACAATAAATTTTTGCCACTGTCTTTTATTTGCTCAATTAGCAATAGCACTCAAGGCAATTACTAATTCAAAACTAACTGACTTAAAAAGTAGGCAAGTGCTGCACTGCCCAAAGGAACTGTCAAATTATCAATACCTAAAAATGAAACAGCTTCTAAAGCAGTAGCTATAACTGCCACCACAAGTGATACTGCCCAAGTTTGCCAACTGTTTCCTTGAGTTCCAACTAAAATCAAACTACTGACGACATAGCTAACCAGCATCATAGTTAGGGAGCCTTCCCAACTTTTTTCTGTCCCAAAAACTTTATATTTATGTTTACCAAAGCGTTGCCCAATTAAGGCTGCTAATCCATCTCCCCAAGTCATTACCAAAATTCCGAGTGCTGCGTATTGGGGTTGTTGTAAATACCAGAACCAGGCAACTAAAATGCCGAAACTGACAGAGTAAAAAAATGTCCCTAAGCTTTGCCGTCCAACACTATTAATACCAGGAAGAATTGGTAATCGGTAAGATAATAAGGTGATTGCACTCGCTAAAATAGAAGCTGTAATCCCTACACTGGCGGGAATATCTAGCCACCAGGCGATTAAAATCACGTTACCAGTGCCTATATGAACTATCTTCCGCACGATTTCTGGCTTGTCGGCAAAGCGGTTTACCACCCCTGCAATCAGGAGGATGAGTAACACCCAAATTGCAGCGATGCCTTCGGCGGGCACAGCCAACGCAATTTGCAGCCAGAAAACCGGAATTGAGGTGAAGTCAGAAAATGTAATTAACAAAGATACGACAAAATGAAAATTTTTACCCCTGTTACTAATTTATAAGATTTGGGTAGCTGCAATGAAATTATTATTTATTTGGCTGATTCGGGGCTACCGAATGTTTATCTCGCCGTTGTTTCTCCCGACTTGTCGCTTTCAACCAACTTGTTCGATGTATGCTATTGAAGCTATTGAACGATTTGGAGTGTTGCGTGGTAGCTGGATGGCAACTCGGCGGATTTTGCGCTGTCATCCGTTTCATCCAGGTGGTTACGATCCAGTGCCAGAGGTGGTGGAAAAGGTGAAGGAGGAGTAGTTTTGTGCAAATTGTGGGGAATTAAGGAGTGAAATTTAAACGGAGAGGGGCGCAAAGGGAAGCGCAGAGGGACGCGGAGAATGAGAAGAGGGGTAAATTATTAAAGGATGTGTTGGTGGGTATAGCTATTTGGGGAGATGTCAACAGATGAGGTTGTCATCTAGCGTGGGAAGGTTGAATAATTTAATTTAGATTTACGATGATTAATCCTACTGCGATTTCTATACCTGAACCACAAATTCCTACTCCTGGACCGAGTCCGCTACCTAGTCCCAATCCTGAGCCGAGTCCGCTACCTAGTCCCAATCCTGAGCCGAGTCCGCTACCTAGTCCCGAACCTGTACCGGGGCCAGCGATTCCTCAACCGTTACCGGGGCCTGTACCAGAACCAGTACCTGCTCCCATTCCTCAGACGGTTCCAGGGACAATTCCCCAAACTATACCGGAACCTGTTTAGATTAACTTGGTAATGTAATCCAAAATCTCAAATCTAAAATTCAAAATGCTAAGAGCCGGAATTGTCGGACTTCCCAACGTCGGAAAATCTACTTTATTTAATGCTGTAGTTGCTAATGCCAAAGCTGAAGCAGCTAACTTCCCTTTTTGCACGATTGAACCGAATGTCGGCGTTGTCGCAGTACCGGATGAACGGTTAAATGTTCTTGCTAAAATTGGCAGTTCGGCACAAATTATCCCAGCGCGGGTTGAATTTGTCGATATTGCCGGTTTAGTTAAAGGTGCTAGTCAGGGTGAGGGATTAGGGAATCAATTCCTGTCCCACATCCGGGAAGTTGATGCGATCGTCCATGTGGTACGTTGTTTTGAGAATGACGATATTATCCACGTTGCTGGTTCTGTTGACCCAGCGCGAGATATTGAAATCATTAATATAGAACTGGGTTTATCAGATTTAGCACAAATTGAACGGCGAATTGACCGCACTCGCAAACAAGCTCGTACCAACAAAGATGCACAGTTTGAAATCACAGTTTTAGAAAAATTAGCTGCGGCTTTAAATGAAGGTAAATCGGTGCGTCAAGTAAGCTTGAATGAAGAAGAAGCAGTAATTATTAAAGGATTAGAACTGCTCACTTATAAACCGATTATCTACGCCGCGAATGTATCTGAGGATGAGTTGGCAACGGGTAATCATTTTGTCGAAACAGTACGGCAAATTGCAGCTACAGAAAATGCCCAAGTTGTGATAGTTTCGGCTCAAGTTGAAGCTGAATTAGTGGAATTACCAGAGGAAGATAAAGCTGATTTCCTCGCGTCTTTAGGTGTGGAAGAAGGCGGTTTGAAATCATTGATTCGGGCAACTTACACGCTTTTAGGTTTGCGGACATATTTCACTAGTGGCCCCAAAGAAACCCGCGCTTGGACAATTAATGCCGGAATGTCTGCACCCCAAGCTGCTGGTGTAATCCACAGTGATTTTGAAAGGGGATTTATTCGCGCCGAAACTGTTGCTTATAAAGATTTGGTAACAACTGGTTCGATGAATGCTGCGAAGGAGAAAGGGTTGGTTCGCAGTGAAGGGAAAGAGTATGTTGTGCAGGAAGGAGATGTAATGTTGTTCCGATTTAATGTGTAGGGGTAATTAATGGGTGGCCGTTATCGATAAGATAATGGTCAACTTACACCTAATTCCGATCGCCATAAATAAATTGACAAATATTGTATAATGTGCATAAAAATATGCAAGGCGATCGCAAATAAACCAGCAATCCTCAAAATCTAGTAGCTACTTCCACCCACAATATATAGATAAGAACCCAAATTCTCGTCGTCTGTACCAACCACTACACCGCCTTTTGCACCGGGAACAAGTTCCATAGCTTCAATTTTGTGATAATTAGAGCGGTAGAGGGGAACAAATTGAGAATTTTGCCGCCATACAATTTTGTTTTCACGCAATCCCAAGTAACCAGCGACATACACAGCTGACTGAAATGGGCCATCATCCCCAGCATCACTTGCTGATGTGATGTACACAATTCCTACGGGGTCTACTTTAATATCTGAAATATGGCGAACATTGCCAGATGGAAACGGTACTTTCAGATTGGCAGAACCTGCAAGAGTAATTTGATATTTAGCTAAGTCGAATATTCCCCAAAAAATAGTTGCTGGTTGTTCTCTTTCACCTCGATGCCCCCAAATAGCAACTAATTTCCCATCTATATTTTGTAATCCAAATGCTTCAAGATTATTTCCTTGAATAATTTCTGGTAGACTGAATTCTTTTAGAACTGAGATGGTCTTGTTGGCAGAGTCTAACCTGATGTAATAAGCTTTTCCAGAACTGCTTAAAGCGATAAAAGAGGATTTTGTTTTCTCTGGAACAGATGTTAAAGCTTCTAAGTCGATGGGCAATTCTGTATTATTTGGCCAATTCAATGGGAAATATTTAGGTTGGCTTTTACCCTTAATCCTGACGATTGCTAAACGACCTTGGTTTTTTTGTTTGTTGTCATGAACAATCAGAAAATCGAGCGTATTGCTTTGTTGTTCTATCAAAGCTATACCACTGATACTGAAATGGATGCCATCGTGAACTGGACGCCAATCTTGCGCCCAAGCTTTCTGGGATATGAGTAACACTGCACCTAAGACTACTATATTGATAATTAACCTAAGAAACCGAGGCATATTGATTTAGGCAAGTTGTGAGTATCGGTAAAAGGATTGTGTTAACGGATGAATCATATCAAATCCAAGCAATTTGCACCCACATCAATAAAGCAGCTTTTTGAACTCACAACGACCAGTATACTTACGTAATTAGTTGACTTACGATAGTACTTTCTGTAAAGAAAGCAATAATTCATTGACAGTATAGGGCTTCGACAAAAATGTATTGACACCAATAGCTGCTACTGCACTGAGCTTATTGTCAGACATAAGTCCACTGCTGGCGATAATTCTGACTTGGGGGTTGATTTTTTGCAAGGTACGCATGGCAGTTAAACCATCCAGTGAGGGCAGCATAATATCCATGAGGACGGCACTAATTTTGTCTCTATTTTGAGCATATAGCGCGATCGCCTCAATGCCATCACTGGCAACTAAGATTTTGTAGTTGTGAGCTTCTAACGATGTTATCGTAATCTCTTGAATGGCGGCTTCATCATCCACAACCAAAATCAATTCTCCATGTCCTTTCTGTGGTGGCAAATTTTCGGGGCTAATTGTTTCCATTCCCTCTGCGGCTGGTAAGTAAACCTGAAAGCTAGTGTCACTCCCCGGTTCACTAAATACGTTCACAAAACCTCCGTGACTTTTAATAATCCCCAGCACTGTGGAAAGTCCTAAACCAGTGCCTTGTCCGACATCTTTTGTAGTAAAGAATGGCTCGAAAATTCTATCTAGCATTTCTTTAGGAATCCCAACTCCAGTATCGGAGACAGTAATCACTATGTAAGGCCCCTCTTTGGCTTCTAGATTCATGCGGGCATAATTTGCGTCAATCAACATATTTTCGGCAGAGATACTCAAAGTGCCGCCATCGGACATAGCATCGCGGGCGTTAACGCAGAGGTTCATCAGCACTTGATGCAGTTGCGTACTATCTCCAGAAACCATCCACAAATCTTGCGGTACATTAGTGCTGATTTCTATCGATTTGGGAAAAGTCTCTTTAAGAATCTTGGCAATTTCCACAATTATATGTTTGAGTTGCAAAGTGATGTGCTTTCCTTCTACACCCCGCGCAAAGGACAGCACCTGTTTGACTAAATCAGCACCGCGTCTAGCGTTAATTTCTAAAATTTCTAGTAGATGACGAGTCCGCTCATCTGCATTGGGAAATTTCAGTGGTAGTAGTTGCGCTCCTGCCAAAATCGGTGTCAGGATGTTGTTGAGGTCGTGAGCAATACCACTAGCTAAAGTGCCAATACTTTCCAGGCGTTGAGCGCGAAATAATTGGGCTTCTAGGTGCTTTTTTTCAGTAATATCTGTGTCAACGGTGAGAATTGATTTGGGTTTTCCTTGTTCATCGCATACCAGACTCCAGCGACTAGCTACAAGGACTTCTTTGTTCATTTTAGTAAGTTTTGTTAACTCACCCTGCCACTTACCTTTACTAATAGCTTGCAATAGAGCTGCTTCAATTTCCGGTGAAGGTTCGTCATACAAAAGTTCGCTAGCATTTTTACCCCATGCCTCTGTAGCTTGCCACCCGTAAAGTGTTTCTGCACCTTTGTTCCAGAAGATAATTTGATTGTTTAAATCTCGGACGCAAATGGCATCTGTGGTGACATCTAGTAATGCTGCTTGTTCGCGAATTTTTTCTTCTGCTAATTTGCGTTCGCATAGCGCGGCTTGCCGTTCGCGTAGCGCAGCCTGTCGTTCGCTAATATCTATACTGGCGCATGTCACCCCAACAATTTCTTGGGTTTCATTCCGCAGTGGCTCGACAGTTAAATCGTAATATCGCGTTATATCTTTGATGGTAATTGATACTTCCTCTCGCGTTCCTATGCCTGTAGTCAGGACTCCATGTTTAATTGCGATCAGACGTTGGGCATCTTGTACTGGGATGATATCTAAGTCTTGTTTGCCCAATATTTTCTCAACTATCAATCCAGATGGGGGATTGTAAACCCAAGTGTACCGTAAATCTTTATCCTGGTTATAGACAAAGATTGGAGAGTTTTTAAGAGCAACCCGAAATCGCTCCTCACTCTGCCGCAGTGCGTTATCTGCCCGTTGACGTTCGATGGCATAACGCATAGATCGCACCAGCAAGTCACCAGTTACTTGCCCCTTCACTAAATAATCTTGCGCTCCTTGTTGCATTGCGCTAGTTGCTAGGGTTTCATCATTTATACCCGTCAGCACAATGATTGGAGTTGCTTTTGCCTGATTGTGAGCAATGACAAAGGTTTGTAATCCCTGGCTATCTGGTAGGGAGAGGTCTAACAAAATTACATCAAAAATTTCGTTTGTCAGGTAGTTGACTGCTTCATCAAGCCGTTCAACAGGCATCAACTCAACTACAACTGTGGTAACTTCCTTAAATAACTCTTGTAACAATAAGACATCACCAGGGTTGTCTTCTACTAACAAAACTTTAATAATATTTTTACCTGCCATTTCCACTACTCCGGCGGCAGTTTTACGATCGCAAACCAAAAATTTTCTATTGATTGGACAATTTTAACGAATTGATCGAAATCTACTGGCTTAGTTATATAACAGTTGGCAAAAAGGTTATAGGCTTTGAGGATATCTTCTTCAGCCTGGGAAGTCGTCAAAACTACTACAGGAATTCGTTTGAGGTTTTCATCTCCTTTTATTTCTGCTAATACCTCTCGTCCATCTTTTTTCGGAAGGTTAAAATCGAGCAGCACAATATCTGGATGAGGTAATTTAGCATATTTTCCCTGTTTTCGCAAGAATGCCATTGCCTCTACACCATCCTCGACTACGTTCAAGTGAATTGAGATTTTACTATCTTCTAGGGCGATGCGTGTAAGTTGGACATCGCCAGGATTATCCTCTACTAACAAAACCTCAATAGGCATAATCGCTGTTATGGTGTTTACCATTGCTTACCTGCTCTATCTGGAATTGTGAAGTAGAAAGTCGAGCCTTGACCCGGTTTCGACTCAACCCAAATCCGGCCGCCGTGGCGTTCGATAATTTTTTTACAAATTGCCAGACCAATTCCAGTACCTGGATACTTGTCTCTAGCGTGCAAGCGCTGAAAAATTATAAAAATACGTTCAGTGTATTGGGATTCCAAACCAATTCCATTATCACGCACCGAGAACAACCATTCATCCTCCGAGGGTATAAAATTTAAATTTTTTCCATCTAATATATCTGCATTTCCCTTACTTACCCCAATGTAAATTAATGGCTGTTGACGATCGCAAAATTTGATCGCGTTGGCAATCAAGTTTTGAAATACTTGTGTCAATTGGGTAGCATCAGCCATCACTTGAGGTAGAGTATTGTAGGTGACAACTGCCTTTCGATCTGCGATCGCAACTTGAAGATTGCCAAGCACCTGTTCTAAGACAACACTACAATCAACTGGTACAAAAGGCTGTCCACGGGTACTGACGCGGGAATAGTTTAACAAATCGTTGATGAGGGTCTGCATCCGGCTGGCCCCATCTACTGCGTATGTAATAAACTGATCTGCATTGGCATCCAGTTTGTTTTTGTATCTCCGCTCCAGCAGTTGTAAATAACTAGTTACCATCCGCAACGGCTCTTGCAAATCATGGGAAGCTACGTAGGCAAACTGTTCTAATTCTGCATTAGAACGAGTAAGTTCCTGACTTTGCTGGGTTTCTTTTTCCAATAGTTGTGCCTGAGATAAAGCAATGCCAATTTGGTTCGCTAATTGCTGTAACAAATCCATCTCAAACTGATTCCACTGTCGAGGTGCGCTACACTGATGAGCTAGCAATAAGCCCCAAATATCGTCCCTGACAATAATCGGCACTACGAGGTTAGCCCTGACAGCAAACTGCTGAAGAAATTCTCGATGGCATTGTTGGATATGAGCAGATTCAATGTCTTCAAGGGCGCTTACTCTTCCCTGGCGATATCTTTCTATATAGTCTTCTTTAAAACAGGGATCAAAAAGATTTTTTCCTAAAATTACCGGCCAACCAGGCAGCACTGCCTCTTGTACCACTGTTCCCGAACCGTCAGGTTCCAGTCGAAAAATTAACACCCGGTCAGCTTGCAGTAATTTTTGTACCTCTGTGACAGTGGTTTGAAGAATTTCATCTATTTGTAAAGATTCTCGAATTTTTAGGGTGATTTCGGCAAACAGTTGCGATCGCAGATTTTGCCGCTTTAATTCTTCATCTGCCTGCTTGCGATCTGTGATATCAGTATAAGAACCAACCATCCGTACTATATCACCCAATGCGTCCCAAAGTGCCTGTCCTCGATCAAGAATCCATTTATAGCTGCCGTCTTGGCACTGGACTCGATATTCACAGACGTAAAACGGTGTCTTCTTGGCAAAGTGGTCTTGGAAAGCCTGAAGTACCCAATCTCGCTCATCAGGATGGATTCGTTTTGTCCATTCATCCCAATGGTTGGAAACTTCGTAGTCTTTATAGCCGAGCATTTCCTTCCATCGAGTTGAAAAGAACACTTCATTAGTCTTGAAGTTCCAATCCCAAATACCATCATTATTACCATGTAATGCTAATTGCCAACGTTCTTCACTTTCTCGTAGTGCTTCTGCTGTTTTCCGTCGTTCAGTAACATCTTGAAAATAAACAGACAAGCCGTCTTTTGCTGGATAGGCGTGAACTTTAAGCCACTGCTGCTGTGGCAGATACAATTCCTCAAATTCGACACTAACCTGTTCTAAGATTGCCCTGCGATATTCACAATCAAATGTTGTGCCGATAATTTCTGGAAACACCTCCCAGATGTTTTTACCTAAAAGCTGATTGTGAGTTTTTTGCAACAGCCGTTCTGCTTGACCATTAATATAGGTGAATTGCCACTTTTGATCCAAGGCAAAAAAACCATCAGTGATACTTTCGAGAAGATTGGTGATGCGGGTTTTGGCGGCTTCAGATTGGGCGCGGGCTGCTTGCTCGTGCGCCACTAGTTTCTCAGTAACTTTAGATACCTCACTTACATGACGCCTGAGTTCGAGTTGGTCGATTACCAGGCGGCTCAAACCCACAAATGCCTCCACTTGTTTTTGGCTTAGTTGTCTTGGAACTTGGTCGATTGCACACAGAGTTCCCAACATATCTCCCTTCGGAGTAATTAAGGGTACACCTGCATAAAATCGTATATATGGATAGCCAGTTACTACCGGATTACTTGCCAACTTCTCATCAGCTAGGGTATCAGGAACCACCACAACATTACGCTGCTCTTGGCAAAGATAAGATAATCCAACAGTCCGGGGCATTTCTGATACATCTAAACCTATTTTTGCCTTAAACCATTGACGGTTTTCATCAATAAAATTTACCAAGGATATGGGAGTGCCACAAATAAAGGCCGCTAACTGAGCAAGATTGTCATAAGCTTCTTCGGGTTCTGTGTCAAGAATTTGATACTGGCGGAGGGCTTCTAACCTCGCTATTTCTGTATCAATATGTCTAGGTTTCATTAACTTTTTTTAATAAATCTAAATGTGATATCCAGCCAGCAGCGTTATTATCTCAAGAATCGCTTAACTTTTGTTACTAATTCTTAATCCTTTCCTCACCTTTGGCTGTTCAGGAAAGTCTGTTAAAAGCGATTTTTAAAGGATGTTTGACAAGTATTTTCGTAACATCTAAGCCTTAGAAACCTAACTCTCCCAGCCCCCTTTACCTACAAGACAATGGGCGTTTCAAAGTCTTGCTCCGTTTCAGGGAGAAATTTGAAGAGGGGTTTTGAGTATACTTTACAACTTTTTCAACAAGCTCTTATCAGCCACTGCCTGTCTACGCCACAAATTTATTGCATAGGCATAGCCTGTCGTAGACATCGCACTAATTCTAGTGTAGACAAATTTAGGACTGATATTAGTTACTGTGCATGATTAGATTTATTTATTAGACAGAGAATATTTAATGAATTGACCAGAGTAATTTACCAGTCGGACTAAACCATTCTAGGTCGATGCGATCGTCTTCTACTGTGTCGAAATTTTGAGGAAAACTGGCTTTTACATTAATGCGAAATTTATCTGCATCAGCATCGATGCACAGGGGCTAATTGTGAGATATCGCTCTAGTATTTCCACTACATGGCTAAGGTAGTCTCTATTTGCTCAATCAGTGTACTACTGATGTATAAATAAATTCCATCAGAAAACAGCAAGTGTATTAAATTTGCAGAAGACAGCGAGTATCCTAAAGTATATTTTTTACTCTGTTTTTGAAGTTAATAACTTCAAGCTACGTATTTATGCGGGTAACCTATAGTTCAATTTTTGAGTTGTGGTGATTTTGCTGAGGTTGAATTTTTGCTCAAGAATTACACTCTTGTTGCAGTAAATCTGCTTAATCCTATTTTATTCTTTGCGCCAGGATCATAAATCAAACTTTTTTGACTATTTATATTTACTGAAACACTGTTGAACCCATCAAATGAAACAAATCAATAATAAATTCAAAGGCCAAGTATTAAAGAATGGTTAAGTTTCGACATTAGCCAATGCTCACATAGTTTGAATCGCCAAAAATTTTATTCTGAAAACATTGAAAAATCCAAAACGAAAAAGCTTCAATATCTCCCTAATGAGATTCAAAAAAAATGTAAAAATTCTTGGAATTTGTTTATTGTATTCAACAATTTTATACAAAACTGTATTTATTAAAATACCTGCGGTCGCTCTAAGCATAAACAGGCAAAATAATCTTGATTTAATCGCTAATTATAACAAGTCATTAATCAATTCCGATCAAAAAACAAATAACTTACCAAGCCAAGAATTGTTAAAACAGGCTTTAAGAAAGTCTAACTCTGACCTAGAGAAACCAAAACAGTTACGCAAGTTCACCATTGCTGACGTTATCCCAATTGAAGAATACAAAGATAAACCTCCCAAGCTACCTGAAGAAGATGAAGAAAAGCCTCAACCAAATACAATTCAACCATCAAAACCATACACACCCCAGCAACAGATACTAATAGAAAAACTACGCCGAACAAAAAAACAACAACAAGTAATCCAAAAGAAAATAATTATTGACGCTCTGACTGCAAGTTCCAATCGGTATTCTTGGATAGTTAATCCAACAGATAACCTGACTTTTAAGCCTCAATTATTTAAACCAAATGAAGACGAAAGTTATATAGATACAGATTTAAATATCAGATTTTCTGGAGACAACCAGTTTATTGATAAATTTACTTATGCTAAATTTCCCAAAGATGACCAGTTTTACTGGGTTCTCAATAACAATAGATTAGTAATTGAGACTAAAGGTAGACAAGCTGGTATTCTTGCTCAAGGTAGAGCTTCTGAAACTTACACTACCCAAAATATGACATCAACCCAAGGATTTTGGGGATTGCAAAATATTAATACTTTACCTGTAAATTTTGATGAATTAATCGGTGGAACTGCAATTCAAGATTTTTCTATACTTTCTATAGCGGGAGAACTAATTAATCCTGAAGGGATACCTGCTGGTAAAGTAATAATTAATAGTGGAATTAATCTTAACGATCCTAATGTCACAGTTTTGGCAAATACTACACCAATTATTGGAAGCGGTTCCACTTTTAGTAATGATGGTGGCGGCTCTTTATTTGATTTCTTAGATGCTACTAATACACCTAAAATTCTACAAGCTTTTCCTACTACTAATTTAAAGCCTTTACTAAATGGCGGAAGTGTTCAACTTAAACTAGGCGAAATTATTCCCGATCGTGTTTTAGAAGCGACTGGTATTTTATGGGGAAATATCTTGACGGGTGAAGGTTTTGGTTTTACTGCTCCTGTCTCTTCATTACCAGGTGTTAAAATTGCCCAGATAGGCGAATTTGATAATTTTGATTTATTAAATATAGCAGTTAATCCTTACTTGACGCCACTTGAGAGAGACTTGGCTTATTTAAATTCTTTATCTTGGGTATCTTTCGGCAAAAGAGATCCCATATTTAAAACTTTATCTGAGACACAAACAACTTCTAATTGGCACAGATTATATGTTAACTATCCTCATAACCGTACTATTGTTCAATATGATAAACAAAAAATTAGTGCTAGTTATTCTAATATTTTTTCTAGCCCAGGATTGTCTATTACAGCTAATTTAAGTGACTTTAGTATTGATAGTATCCAAACAGCTAACTCTACTTTAGGATTGGCATTAGGCGGAATCTTTGAATACATTAAAATAGATAATATTAATGAAAGTTTAGCAGAAGCACGAGAAAGCTTTAAAAACGGAGAAGGTTTTGTTGAATTAAATACAAAGTCTACACCAAATCAAAGAAGACAAATTAACAACAGACTAAATCGTACTTTAGCTTATTCTAATGCAACCAGCGATCTAGAACAAGTCTCTGGAAGTATGACACTTCAGAGTAAAATCACTCCCAATAATTCTAGTATTTTAGAACTGAGAACAGGAAATCATAAACGCACAGTCCAATTTTTACAAAGAGATGTTGAACTTTTAGATCCAGGGGATACATTCTTTTCAACCCTTAGACTTTCTAATGAAAGATTTGGCCCTCTGACTTTCATAGGAAATCAGATGCCTTTGACTAATACTGATATTAATCCTATTAACGAATCTAGCGGTGCTGAAGTTATTTTGACTAACTCCCAAGGACGACAATTTGTACAACGATTTAATTCCGAAGATAACACTATAGTACCAATTCCAGTCCGCACATTTGATTTAGCATTCGATTATTTTGAACTCACCAGAGTCGATCGCATAGGTGTGAGTTTTAAAAGCTTTGATGGTTATCTATCTTTACCTTCAGTCGAATTATTAGCTGCTGGTTCTTCTGGAGATTTAAACTATAGTGCTAGCTTAGGAACTTGGTTTAATATAAATGCCAACTCAGCGCCTGGAGTTTCTAATAATAATTTAGGATTAGCAGAACCATCTGTGGGTATATATGCCAGTGTTTTGGCTAACCATATTAAAACTCATGTCCAGTTAAACTCAAATAAAAAACCTGTAGCTGTCAACACTCACATCCCATCATTAAAAATTGACTGGAATAGTGCATCAAATAACAATAATCCTTTTTCCACTGTACTCAGCTATTATTTTAATCATCAAGAAAAAAATATAAGTTTTTCCTTAGCGCCTGCAATAGCTTTTATTCAAGATAATAGCAATGGTGAGTTTTTAACACTGTTTAGTGGTGAAGTTAGCACTAGCACAGGCTTAAATATTAATACTAACTTAGAGTTAGGTAAAAACCTTTTTTATGAGTTAGAAGGCTTGCAAAAAGTTGGTAGAAATTTTTCTGTTGGTGCTTATATTAAAAATTATTTTACTAAAAACGTGGGTTTAAATACCCGATTATCTGGTCTAAACTACGGAGCCATTTTTAGATATAATTTTATAGATAATAATATTTTTATACAATCTAAAATTGGTACGGGAGAGAATGGGCTTGATATGCAAATTCAAGGTGGTTATCGATTTTAAATACAAAAATAAATAGGGAAGCTAAAATTAGAAAAATTTATCCTGGATTATTTTATTAACTAATATAAATTTAATATGTAAAAACAATCAGTATAATCCAAAGAGACTTCTTTCCCTTTATATCTTGGCTTTTTCCTATTGCGTTCTGCCCTTTACCTCTTGCCTAAGAATTATCAAATATCGTAGATGCAGCAATAATAAATTTAGTATAGTTTTTGCAACTATTCTAAAGCCCCTAAGCCATTAGTAGTGTTGATTGTCTGAATTAAAGAGGCTGTATCGGGAATTAATGTTTGATTATTGACTGTTTCTAAAGTTTGGTTCAAAAACGAATTGTTATTATTTGTGATTATTTCATTGGCTGTGCCTACTGTCAGAGATAAAGAAGTTATTCTTTGATTAGTTGCTCCAATATTTGTCAGACTAGGCGTTATTGTTAAAGTCGTGTTTGTGCCAAGATTTAAAAAATTATTGCTAACAGGTAAAGAGAGTTCACCACTAACACTTTGATAAGCGCCGGAAGGCGAAACTATAGAAATAGCTCCACGTGCCACAGCTTCTTGTGCATATACTGGCACTGCAATAAAATTGCCTACGCTGATAAAACCCAGCAAGCAAATGGTTCTTTTGATAGTTCCAGGCAATTGACGAAACACGCTATACATAATTTATTGCTCATGCTTTCTTTGATTGGCATGAGCAATATAGCGGTAACTTTTCAGAAAAATTGATTGCTAGACTACTAAAATTTGGTATAAGAATTGACACTTAGTAAATAAAGGCAAAGTTCAATAGGCAAATAGCAAGAGTAATTATTGTGTGATTCTCTTGCGCCTATTGCCTTCTAGCTTCCGTCTTTTGCCTTTTGTATTTTACCTATTGGCTAATTTAAAAGATTTCGTAAAGTATCTATTTAAACAACATCAAAAGCCCGATTTCTTCAAGAAACCGGGTTTATATGGTAATATAGTGGATAAGTTTGGAAATACCGCCCCTCAACTACATTCAAGGGGCTGTATTTTTTTCTTCAATCTTTTACATCTCAGTCACTCTCTACTTTATCCCCTGTCAAAAGTATGGATACAAGTAAAGAAGAGTCAGTCAAAGAATTGATTCGCGTATTACCAAATACTTTGATGCAAATGCCCAGCATGGGGATAGTCGTAGACGTTTCGTCTCAACTGATGGCAAAATTTTTTCAAACAATACCCAAACAGAGATTGAAAATCAATGCAAGGTGTGAAAGCATATAGACTAAAAGCCAATAGCTTTTAACACTATAGTGATTTTCTGTCAGTTAACAATCAGTCTATTCTAGACCGCCATTAACACTAGCTGCTCTGATAAGGGCTGCTAGGTCTTCAACTGCTGTAACAGTACCGGCATCAATCTTAGCTGCAATAGCTGCTTCGATTGTAGAACTGGGTGGTGAGACCAGGTTTACAACTGCACCTGGATCTATTGTTAAAGTAACTACGCTTTCGTCATTGGCACCTGCTGTACCGCTATATGCAGGTGTAACAACTAACGTTGGTCCGGTGAAATATGCAGAAGTGGGTGCAGTTAACTCAGCACTGACGCTGACAGAAGCACCTGATGGTCTAACAATTGTAACCGCACCACGAGCAGCAGCATCTCCTGCATTTGCAGGTGCTGCAAAGAAATTACCAACACCAACCAAACCTAATACACAAACGCTGCCTTTGAGAATTGCAGAAATTTTCATGATTAACAAACTCCCCGTGTTGTTTCTCTTTACGTTCTCAATATAACCATTGCCTGCCAGAAACATCTCAGCAACAATACTGAAGTTTAAAAAAATTGCAGAGGTCGTAAATTAAAAAAACTAATAGATGGAAGTATTGGTGTGGCTCTGAATATAAGCTTCAAAAACCTCATAAAAATTGAGTTGCAGCAAAGCTTATGCCTACTCAGTGTCTGTATGAACTTTGTGGCAATGATTACCATTTTTTGGATTTAGGAAAACCAAATTCAGAAAGTATTAGAGGTAAGCCTTTAGACTGCTTCCAATGCCCCAATACCCTGTAAACACTGCTTAATAATTCGTTAAAACTTGTCAAATATGGCTATGTCATATCTTTGCTAAATCTTAAGTGCATCTTTATAGGTAATATGCTGTGGGCAACGATTTGAATCCCAGGCTTATCGCAGTTATTGTATGGATGCAATATTTTGAAAGGGCAGATAACTATACGCCAACACCATATTCCACAAAATTAAAAACGGCTATAAAATCTAGTTATAGGTTAGGTGGTTAGGGTGGTTATCTGGAAGATAGCCAAGGCGATGTCTACGACGGGCTATGCCTACGCGCAAAGCAGCCAAAAATTTCTTAGGAATGTTGGCTTTCGTGCCTACACAAGTTAATTTTTGAGTCTTTGACTAAAGTTATTTAAATACAAATAGATTTTGATTTAAGTATGATGTCTGTCCTTTACCAGTAACGAGGGAGAGAATCAGCACTACAAAAACTTGCCTCAGCGTTATGCTCAAGCACCATTTAACCTACTATATTTATTGTCCCCCATTTGAATGGGCTACATCCGCCTGCCTTTAGGTCATTATGGCAAAATCTAAGAAAAGCGCTACCCCCATCAATCTCAGCGATCCACAATATTATCTTAATCGAGAGTTAAGCTGGTTAGAATTTAATGCCAGGGTATTACATGAAGCCTGTGACGATCGCACCCCACTTCTGGAACGTCTTAAGTTTTTGGGAATATTTAACTCTAATTTAGATGAGTTTTTTATGGTGCGCGTTGCTGGCTTAAAGCAACAAGTAGAGGCAAAAGTTAGCCTGTTAACTCCCGATGGCCGGACACCACAACAACAGCTAGACGATATTAGGTCTACCCTTACTCCCCATGTCAACAAACAGCACCAACATTTTGAGGAAGTACTTCGTCCTTTACTAGTAAATCATGGCATTCATATTCTGAATTACATAGATTTAAATCAAAAGCAGCGGACTCATCTCAACAGCTATTTTGAGGAACAAATCTTTCCAGTTTTGACTCCTCTGGCTGTCGATCCTAGTCATCCCTTTCCGTTTATTTCTAATCTCAGTTTGAATCTGGCTGTTGTGGTCAAGAACCCAGACACCGAAGAAGAATTCTTTGCCAGAATTAAAGTCCCTAGCGTTCTACCACGATTTTTACCGATACCGCCTGAGTTGGGAGATCAGAATAGCGAAAAACCTGCCCACTGGACTGGGGTACCTTTAGAACAGGCGATCGCTCATAACTTGGAATCTCTATTTCCAGGGATGAACATTCAAGAATATCATCCGTTCCGCATTACCCGTGATGCCGATTTGGTCTTAGAAGAAGATGAAGCAGATGATTTGTTGTTAGCAATCGAACAGGAATTGCGAAAACGGCGGCTGGGTGGAAGTCCAGTCCGGCTAGAAATTCAATCCCAAACTCCGGAAATAGTGCGATCGCGATTATTACAAGATTTGGAATTAACAGAAAGTGATGTTTACGAGGTAAATGGTCTTTTGGGACTGCGGGATTTAATGTACTTTATGTCCTTGCCATTGCCGGAGCTCAAAGATCCACCACGCCAATCTGTTGTACCCTTACGCCTGCAAAGGCTGAGAGAACCGAGTTTAGACCCAGATGCGCTGGAGACGGAGGAAGGAAAAGACTTTTTTGCTGTAATTCGGGAAAAGGATTTGCTAGTACACCATCCTTATCAATCCTTTTCGGCTACAGTAGCGCGCTTTATTACCCATGCTGCCTACGATCCGAATGTATTAGCCATCAAGATGACCCTTTACCGGACTTCTGGTGACTCGCCCATCGTCAACGCCTTAATTGCCGCTGCCGAAAATGGCAAGCAAGTATCTGTGCTGGTGGAATTAAAGGCGCGATTTGATGAGGAGAATAATATTTACTGGGCAAAACGACTAGAAAGAGTTGGAGTTCATGTCGTCTATGGTTTAGTTGGGCTAAAAACCCACAGTAAAACCGTCATGGTGGTACGGCGCGAAAAAGACCGGATACGTCGCTACGTGCATATTGGCACTGGGAACTATAACCAGAAAACAGCACGACTGTATACAGATTTGGGATTGTTTAGTTGCCGTGAAGAATTGGGTGCTGACATCACAGATTTATTTAATTTCTTAACCGGATATTCCCTGCAAAAATCTTACCGAGAGTTGCTGGTTGCGCCTGTAAATATGCGCGATCGCTTTTTGGCACTAATTCACCGCGAAATCGAAAATGTTCAAAATGGATTTTCTGGACGGATTGTTGCCAAAATGAATTCCCTAGTAGATCCGCAAATTATCGCCACTTTATATGAAGCTTCCCGCGCTGGAGTGCAAATCGACTTAATTATCAGGGGTGTTTGTTGTTTACGCCCAGGAATTAAAGATATTAGTGAAAACATTCGCATCATCAGCATTGTCGGTCGCTTTTTAGAACACTCTCGGATTTATTATTTTCATAACAATACACAGGAGGAGATATATATCGGCAGTGCTGACTGGATGCGTCGCAACCTAGATCGCCGAGTCGAAGTAATTACCCCAGTAAAAGACCCAGATATTGCTAAAGATTTGCAAGAAATTATGGGAATTATGCTTGCAGATAATCGCCAAGCTTGGGAATTACAAGCTGATGGTACTTACATTCAACGGCGTCCTTATGATGATTCTCCAGAAGCTAATTCACAAAAAATTCTCATGAACATGGCATTACGCTCAACTGGTGTAGTCTCAACCTGATTGATTAAAAAATAAGTTACTTATACCTTGACAATTAGCTCAACTTAGTCTTTTTTTTAATTGAATTTTTTGAGCAGTTGTCTCAGTTGTTTATCATAGGTTCACGCAAGTTATTCAACCATAGGATAGAGTTAGTGCTGGCACTTGTTCTCATAAACTGGAAAGGTTATTCTGAATAAATTTGTCTTTCCCCTCAATGTTAATGTTATCCTGCGAGCTTTCTACCTTGCGTGTTTTAGTAGTTGATGACCACGAGCTGACTCGCTTAACCTTACAATTGGTTTTCTCTTGCCAGGAAAATATTCAAGTAGTAGGTTTAGCCAGTAATGGTGAAGAAGCTATAGAAATGGTTAAACGTTGCCATCCTGACGTAATTGTTCTAGATTTACAGATGCCAGTCATGGATGGGTGGAGTGCGTCTAGTCACATTAAAGCTATATCTCCGAACACCCAGATACTGGCTTACTCCTCAGTGGAAGACGTAAGTTTTCACGGGACAAAGGCAATGTCTAGCTTTGATAACGTTTGCAAGAAAGATGTACCTACAAGCGAACTTATTGCCTTAGTTAGGCAGCTAGGTCAGGGTGCAGGAGATGGTTCAGTGGCAGGATAAATGATGCAGTGATTATTGCTTCGCCAACTCAGGCTTAGTTGAATTCTGGGGATTTGAAGACATGATACTAGTGAATAACGTCGGTCTAGCCTGAAGTTGAGGTTAAACCGACGTAACTTTTGAGAACTTCTACTCTCCCGGAATGGTGCGTGTAAATTCATCAATTAGTTCATCCAGTTCTTCCAAAGCCTGATTTACGTCAATTCTCAAAGTTCCCAGGTTTGGTTGCTCCAGTAAGCTTAATAGGTAATCGCGTTTACTTTGAACTGCGACAATTCGTTCTTTTATAGTCTGTAGATCCATTATTTTTTTCCTATCTTTAACTACCTTTAAATTTAAAGTTAACTCAAAATCTAATATTCTGGGACACTATAGACCCTTAATGGTCAACTTAGAGTCACTTGCCTTCCCTACGGGATACTGCGCGAATGTGGATTAAAGAAAAATTGAGTCTTTGAAAACCACAAACACAAAGGTGGGTAAAGTCTAGTTTATACGAAGCCAGTGCTTTAGGCGGTAATGTAATGCCTGACTTGTTCCCTCTTGGTGTGTTCCCTTCCGTCTCTTTAGCAACTGGCGTGCGGTTTGTAACCGCCTTAATATGGCAATTTAGGATTAGTTGAATACTAGCGCCTGGGGACAATGTTCTTCCCTAATTTGTTACTCATAGCCGATGATAATAAAACTAAGGTATTCAGACTTTATACTAATTTAAGCTCATGCTACGCCAAATCTCTTTGGGAACACTCGGTCTAACTATCGGTGGCATATTAACCATCATTGGCTTTATTGCCTATGCTGATAATAATGCCACACTCAATCTTGTCGGATTTTTTTACGGGATTCCTCTATTATTGGGAGGACTGGCACTAAAAGCTAATGAACTTAAGCCAGTACCATTTACCCAAACTACGTCACCGTCAACATTGATACTGCGCCAGCAGCAAGCAACTGATACTCAAAATAAAATTCGCAAAGACATTACCCGATATTGCTATGGTCAAGATGCTCATCTAGATACAACACTTTCTTTTCTGGGTTTGAGTCCCAATGACCAAGAACGTCCAACAGTCACAGGGTTACGAGAAACAGAAGTTAATGGAAGCTATGCCCTAATTTTAGAATTTGATTCACCGCTAATACCAATTGATGTGTGGCAAAAAAAGCATGAAAAAATGACCAATTATTTTGGTCCTGGATTGGAAATTCAAATAACGCAGCCATCTGAAAATACAATTGAGCTAGCGCTAATCAATACTCAAAAAGAATCACTAGTCAGTAGTCAATAGTCAAAAGCAAAAATTATCGTTACCCAAACTTCATTCCTTTATGACTTGTTGTTGACCATATTTTTGCAACAGTCAAAGTAATTAATAATTCATAATTACAATTAGTGGTGGCTCTTATACTTCCATTCTCTTGTTGACCACTAAATTTTGATGAGTGTGTGGACTAGTGTACAGTGTCTTTAACTATGAATTGTGAATTAGTAATTATTCTTTTGGGAATTCCCTTAACCACGATTTAACTCCCCAACTTTTTGAAGAAGTCGGGGAGATGGGCAGCAATTTTTGCTTAAAATTTCTTTAGGATTCTTTCAAGCACTTACCAAAAATTTACTTTTCTAAACGAACTGCGTACCACTGTAAATATTTCCCAGGGCCAATATCTAATTCGCAGCTAGTGTCAATTAAATATTGGGCTTGAGTTTCCACAGTATCAAACTTTTGCAAGTCAGGCGGTAAATCTTGAGTTATGAGTTTTTGAAGAGTTATTTTGAGCTTTTCTAATAGCTCTGATGGTGTCATAAATTGTTCTGGTTGATTTGTTTCTAGAACAACAAAATTATCCTGCTGGTACATTAATGAGTCTGGCATTTTTAAGATTTAGCGAATGTCAATAGGTTTGGATGGTTTTTATAAGAGCTTTTGCTTGTTTGTTTAGCCAACGTTGAGTTCTGGGCGGTTTATGGCTAGAGCGGAATGGTTATGAAGTCACTTGAAAATAAAGTTTTGCACTAAGTTTTATCTCAATCTTATGTAATTATACTAAACCTCAGCAAGCCTTGTCAGATAGACTAAATAAATTTCAGTCAGGTGATATTAGTATTTAGTATTAACTATCTTCTGAGGGTATTTTGGCAATTGCCTTGCTCTGGATCGCTAGGTTTCTCAATTAACTACACAACTAAAGAATTAAGGTGTGTATTTGTAATTCTCAAAAAAATCGTAATTTGACTTTAACAATAGGGAAATATAAAAGTAACATTTCCTCCCATAACCATCGCTGAACAAAAAGGTAGCAATTGCCTTCGTGTTCCAATTACAGATTGTCTATGCAACTTATTTATCTACCGCTTGCTTGGGCCAACAACATTGGGCAGTCCATTGTCAAAAAACAGTTGATTGTCAAGCCAGACAAACCTTTGACGCAAATCCTGGCATTGATGAAAATAGCGATCGCTCCTATGCGATTGAGTTGCACGGCCTTTTTCAGGATAGTCCCGCAAGTGGAAGGCAACTCATGTCAGGCATAAGCCCATTTTCTGTTTCTAAGCAACCACCACTGATTCTAGTGGCTGATGATGACAAGACCATCCGGGTATTGTTGCGTAAAGCAATGGAACAAGAAGGTTATCGAGTGGTCGAGGTTAATGATGGTAAGCAATGTTTAGATGCTTACGAGACTATCAAACCGGATATAGTTTTGCTAGATGCTGTAATGCCTGTGATGGATGGCTTTACTTGCTGTAAGCACTTGCTCCAAATTGCCAGGAATAATTTAATCTCAGCCCTTGCCACCTTTGATACTGACTCGACTCTCAACAATACGGTTATCTCCAAAATATGGGAGCGCACTCCCATCTTGATGATCACATGCTTGGACGATGAGGAATCTGTAAACCGTGCTTTTGAAGCGGGAGCGACTGATTATGTTACTAAGCCAATTCACTGGCCTGTATTACGCCAGCGGTTGCGCCGACTGCTACAGCAAGCACAAGTGTACAAACAGTTAGAGGCGGCAAACGAAGCTTTGCATCACCTTGCAAATGTAGATGGCTTAACTGAGTTGGCTAATCGTCGCCGCTTTGACGATTATCTCAATACTCAATGGATTAATCTCGCACAAGAGGGATTTCCCTTGTCAATGATTTTGTGTGATATCGACTTTTTTAAATTTTATAATGATAAATATGGCCATCCGGCAGGGGATGTATGTTTACAAAAGGTGGGTGCTGTCTTAAGCCTTAAGGCACAAAAACATCAGGATTTAGTAGCGCGTTATGGTGGCGAAGAATTTGCTGTAATTATGCCATACACTCCTGCATCTGGCGCACTTCACGTTGCCGCCGCAATTCAAGCAGGAATCAAAGATTTGCAAATTGTTCATGACGGTTCTGCGGTGAGTCAGCACGTCACTCTCAGCATGGGTGTGGCAACTGTTGTCCCGACTTGGGAATCTTCACCTTCAGAGTTGATCGTGCTGGCAGATAAAGCACTCTACCAAGCAAAGGCCGGGGGACGCGATCGCTTTGTCTCAAGTTCTTAATTGTCATTTGTCAATACCTAAGAAGGATAAACTGGCAGTGTGAAGTGAAACCATGCTCCGTTATTGGGGGTAGAATCCACCCAAATTTGACCATAGTGTGCCAGAACGATGCGTTGGCATAGACAAAGGCCAATGCCGTAACCTTCTGTACCTTCATCCCGTTGTAAGCGGAAGTGGTTTTCAAAGATGCGATCGCGATTCTCTACAGGAATACCAGGCCCAGTATCGCCAATACTAAACTGAACTTTTTGGGTAGTGCGGTGCAATCCGGCGATGCTAATTTTGCCACCTTCTGGGGTGTATTTGATGGCATTATCTAATAAATTTACTAGGACTTGCCGGATGCGTTCTGGGTCAGCATATACATAAGGTAAGTCGTTGGGAATATCTGTTTCGACCTCTTGGGATTTGGCAGTGTAGCGATCGCACAATTCTTCTAGTACATTTAAGCACAGTTTACCTAGCTGTACTTTTTGTGGTAAGATAGGAAATTCTGTATCTTTGCCACGACCTACCTGCAAAAGGTCGGCAATCATGCGATCAATGATCTTCGTTTGATTACGGGCTTGTTTTAATAGATGCGCTGTCAAGGATGGTTTGAGGCGCTGAAATTGTCCTGTCTCTAAATTGTAGTTAGATTGGAGAGTTTCGATGGCGATCGCTGCGGCTGTTAGGGGATTGCGGAGATCGTGTGCCAGCATCCCAATCACCCGATCTTTAAACTGTAGCTGCTCTTGGAGGTTATCTTTTTCTTGTTTTAAGCGAAAAATTTCGTCTGAGAGTCGGATGAGTTCGGCAGAAACAGCAACTGAACGGATAGTAGATTTGGGTGATGTCACCCTAGCATTATCGTCTATCCGTTCTTGTAAGTCTTCCTGTAATTTCAAATAGGCGTCTACAGCGGCTTGCCAGCGAGGCCACCAGTTTTTCAATTGCGCTATGATATTACTCCCAGCCAAAACCTGTCGTGGTTCCGGGTGAATTTTGATTAAAGCTGGCGTTGCTACCAATTTAAAGTGTTCTGCTAAGTAAGGTTGTTGACCAACATCAATAGTTTGAAGTTCAAAACTATACTCAGCCTGCAATTCTTTTAAGTAAGCACGTATTCGCTGCACCTGTTGGCGGGACTTGGGGCGTCCATCGACAAACAGTAACAGCTGGAGTGGAGCTTCAGAATAAATAGGCTGATCCTGGGAAACTTGCATGTAATCGTGTTTCAGCACTGGTAACAACCCGGTGACGCTTTACAGAAAGTAAAAAGGACTGACGGTTGTCGATGGTCGTTGTTTTTTCTTCTTAATATCTATTTTAGATTTTCATTCTCCTATCCGATCTGCATTTTTGACATCAGACATATCTGATTCAGCCTTTTGCTCCCGTTTGGTTAACTTTATCTCCAAGAAACACCCAAGCCCCTTGAATATAAGTCTTAATTTGCCCTGAATCAAAAATTTTCGCCAGAGCCACCAGGTGAAAGGTTTAATGCTATGTCAAATCGGCTAGTGCAGCACCATGTCAATTTGAGTACTCGCTTTCAGCAAGCGATCGCCCAAGAAAACACAGATGCTAATTGTATCTAATCTATCAGGAAGCTGTTAACTGTTCAGACCAAGTTTGTAGAGGTTTTTTTCAACCGCCAGTGCATTTGATGAAGTGTCTTTTTCGCCTCAAGCCAATAATTAACTAGGATTGGAAAAACAGCCATAGATAACTATGTACTACTTCTATAACTTGCGAAGCGCACCTTCCAGCTTTCCTAGAAGAACTACAGCCCTATCCCAGAATAACAGGGGATGGGTCGATTGAGGGAAAGTTTTGGATAACATAGAGGCGATGCCTACGACGGTAAACTACGCACTTTTAGACGAAGCACTCACTGCTTTCGAGGCTGTCAAGAAACTCTTGACTACAGCACAAGTAGCACTTTCTCTAGAAAATCAATTTAGAAATACTAGGGAAACTGCTGCGACTCTTGACTGCTTTACCTATTTACCCCAGTCGCCAATAAGAACGAACTTACGCTAATTTCCTGGAATTGCTTCACATTGGCATTTTCCAGAGATTGCCTTACTTACCTTACCATCGTCAGATGAATAATTTCCAGAATCGCTTTTCAGCCAGTGTTAGTTAACTCGATTTATTCCCCTCTTTGGGTGAGGCTAAGGGGGACTTTATTCTTAGTCTATCACTTCAGTTGCTTAGCGTAGGCTTTGCCCACCGTAGGCATCGCATTACAACTAGTGCATCTGGTAAGTAGATTCAAGCTTTTGCTAGCTAAACTGTTTTTTGAGCAGTTATCAATTAGTTATCTGCTCTACAACTTGGATGTTTAGATAACTATCTGAAAAATTGGTTCACAATCTAGTATAGATCGGTTTGTAGTCGGAGGCTCTAGCCCTCATCTAAATACTAAAGTCCTTATTACGAACTTCCAAATCATAAAACTCCTATATATCAAGGATTTCAGGTTATTTATGTTTTTTCCCAAAAATGTTAGTTTTCCAGAATTTTAGGGAACTCTATAAATAAGCATAGGAATTATCAAAACCTAATGGCTGTAAAACGAAGACAATACGGTAGCTTTTGCTACCGTTTACTCATTTTTGAAGATATCATCAACATAGACATTTACGAAGAAGACGTAGTGAGTCGGTAGTGTCTTTTGGTGATATGGAGAATCAGAAGAGAACAGGGAGACGAGGGGATAAGGGAGAATTATTGAGCTGTCTACCCCCTCTTCCTTGTCTACCTTGTCTCTTCTCCATGCTCCATACCCGATTTCCATTTAATGGACAGTCTGCGCTAGGGTAGGAATTGAAACTCAATTTGTGATTTCCTGTGCTTCCCTGTAAACGTCCAGCTGTATTTCTAATTTGGGCTGCTATACTCACTTCGTTAACAGCCTGTGCTAATAGCCCAGTCGCCAAAAACCTTGAGCAATCTTTGGCGGCAGATCCGAAACTGCAAAGCGATCAAGTTGTCTTTGGAGAATCCCAAGATAATCAACCGCAAGCACAGCAAAATGAATCAGCAGTTCAGTTACCATCTGATTTTCCTAAAGATATCCCCTTATATTCCAATGCCAAACTACAGGAAGTTACACCTGCTAGCGGCTCAAAAAACAAAATCTCAACTCGTTGGTTAAGTTCTGACCCCAGTAATTTTATTGCTAGTTTTTATCGCAGCCAGTTTCAAACAAATAACTGGCAGATTTTGCAACAGCCAACAGATGATACAGGAGGAGCTTTTGAGGCACGTCGCAACGATTTGCTGTTGAAGGTTTCCATTCAGCCCAAATCAGTTACTAACGCCACACCTAATCAACCCCAAACAGCCACTGAATTACTGATTGATTACGTACCGGATAGTACAGCAACAGCACAATCTACTTCAACTACAAATCCTAACGAAACTGCTAACGCTGTTCCTCAACCGGGAAGTTCACAGTTCATTGGCCCAGTACCACCCACAAACTTGGCAGCACAGCCACCAAGCACAGCTAATAACCAAACAATCCCTACAGCCACCCCTAAATCTCAGGTATTCAACGATCTGAACAAGGCACCACAAGAATGGCGGCAACATATCCAAGACTTGGCTGCATTAGGTGTTTTATCTATAGAAGCAAAGACAACTAAGAGCAATTCTACTAGCACAACTAATCAGTTTGAACCCAGTAAAATCGTTACACATCGGGAATATGCTCGTTGGCTAATTGCTGCTAACAATGCTGTATATACCAACAATCCAGCTAAACAGATTCGCTTGGCATCAGAAAGTACTCAACCCGCTTTTAGTGATGTGTCAGCAAAAGACCCTGATTTCCCCGCAATTCAGGGATTAGCTGAAGCTGGGTTAATTCCCAGTCCATTGTCTGGAGATTCTACAGTAGTTTTATTTCGTCCTGATGCACCTCTAACGCGGGAACAGTTGCTGCTGTGGAAATTACCCTTAGATACTCGCCAAGCTTTACCCTCTGCTAACTTAGATGCGGTCAAACAAACCTGGGGTTTCCAAGACGCAGCGAAAATTGATTCTAAGGCTTTAAGAGCAGTGTTGGCTGATTATCAGAATGGCGAACAATCGAATATTCGGCGGGTGTTTGGTTATACGACTCTGTTTCAACCCAAAAAACCAGTAACTCGTGCTGAGGCTGCTACGGCTTTGTGGTATTTCGGTAGTCAGGGTGAGGGTGTTTCGGCTACTGAGGCTTTGAAATTAAAAGGCGGTTAGTCTATCGGTATCATAAAAGTGAGCAATTACCTTCTAAAAGGTGGTAAAATTTGCCATTTCTTTGTGAAATAACTATTTTTTATCAAGAAAATGTAAATCTAGGTATTTTCAGCGTTTTTACCCGTGTTTAATGAATTTTTGGTGCATAGTTAAGTAAAACAACGTAAGTTAACTCAATAGGCGTACTTAGTTTTAAAGTAAGTCAAAAGATAAGTCGTCAGACTATTGCCCTTTCATTACTTTTAAACAAATTAAAAAATATCACGGGTAAAAAAAATATGAAAAAACAAGCTGTAGCAGCAGGATTTGTTCTCTTATCTTTGATGTTGCCGACCAAAGCGAGTGCTGCGAGTTTTACCAAATTTTATGTATTTGGCGACAGTCTTTCTGATACTGGCAATGTTTTCGCTACTACTGGCGGTTTAGTTGCTCCGACAACAGCCATTCCCCAAGATCCACCCTACTTTCAAGGTCGTTTTTCCAATGATCAGGTGTGGGTAGACTACCTTGGAGATCAGCTAGGATTACAACCCTCTCCATACATTAGTTTAAATACTACTATTCCCAATCAAGGTATTAACTTTGCTGTGGGCGGTGCTAGTTCTGGTCAAGGTAATGCTGTTGTTCCTAATGCACCTTTACCGGGAATACTAGAGCAAGTCGGTTTGTTGACGCAACCTATTCTACAAGCTAATCAGAAGCTTGATCCAAATGCCCTCTATGCTGTTTGGGGAGGTGCAAATGATTATGTGTTTGGTCAAGCTACCAATGCGGCTCAAACAGTCCAGAATTTATCAGATGCAGTAGGGTTACTTGCTGCATCTGGCGCAAAAAATATTTTAGTCTTTAACTTGCCTGATTTGGGCAAGATTCCATTTGCATTTGCGACAGGTCTATCTAGCAATTTGACTAGTTTGACAAATGACCATAACACGAGATTAGCAGAAAAACTAAGCAAATTTAGCAATAACTCTAACCTGAATCTGATTTCTGTGGATGTGTTTTCCCTATTTAATCAAGTACAAGCAAATCCAGGGACATTTGGGTTTAAAGATGTGGCTAACCCTTGCGTAGTAGGGAATTTACAGACAATCACAAGCGTATGTTCTCAACCAAACAATTATTTGTTCTTTGACTCCGTGCATCCAACAACAGACGTTCATAAGTTAGTAGCAGATACTACACTAGCAGCGATTGAGGCTAAGTCTGCCCCTGAACCTGCGATCAACTTGGGCATTTTCGCTCTTGGTGCTTTTGGTGCACTAAGAGCGCTGAAACGCCAACAAAAAAGAGCAGCAGTTATGACAGAAGGTTAGATTGTTGATGCAACGATTTACGGCGCTGGATTGTAGAAGTATGGTGCGTAGTTGCCGCCGTAGACATTTTTTTGACACCCATTTGGCTAGATGCTTGATTTATGTCAAACTCTAATATTGAAGAATAGTTTAATTAAAGCCGATGATGGGATTTGAACCCACGGCCTGCTGATTACGAATCAGCTGCTCTACCACTGAGCCACATCGGCGTACACAATCTAAAAGTATAACATGATTTAATCATGGTAGATCAAAATCCTAAAAATCGGCTTAATCCTGAACAGTATGCCAGCCTCAAAGCAGAAATAGCCGCTCCTTATCGCGGGTTACGACAATTTTTCTACATTGCTTTCGGTGCTTCTGGCTCACTTGGTGCATTCGTCTTTTTCTTCCAAGTGCTTGCCGGACGCAATGTTGAGAGTGCAATGCCAAGTTTAGCTCTCCAATTAGGAATAGTTGCCTTAATGGTGTTCCTCTGGCGCTGGGAACAGCGTCGGCAACAACGCTCCCAATCGGGTAAAAATTCTAATTCCTGAAGGGAGAAATTTTAGCTAGTTAATTTTTGACTACTTTATTTTGATATATCTTTATATTCTTCAAATTTATTAATGCTTTTATGAAGATTAAAATATTAAGAAAGAAAAAATAAAAAAATTATTAGGAAATCCTAAAAAGCAAGAATTTCTGAGAAGATAGAAATCATTGAAACGGGGTCAGCCAATATAAAGACCCTGACCATAAACCCAATCACATTCAAATGGGGTCAGCCATGTTTAAAGACCCCAATTTTTATGTTTAAAAACCCTTAAATTTAAAAAATTCACATTAATTGGAAGCGCCAGACTAATAATTTGTTAGTCTGGCGCTTTCAATTTGCTAACTAGGTATTTACTGAACAGTTACCAAATAGGATGAAGGAATGGGTTGGGCACGTCCAGCATTGACAAGTGCCTGGTAAACAAAGGCAGCAACCTCGGCTCTAGTTGCCTGACGATTAGGATTGAGTTGCTTCACTGTGGGATAGTTGATTACTAGTTGCCGTGCAGTTGCCGCGGCAACAGGAGCGATCGCATAATTAGGAATCTGGGCTGCATCGGTGTAAAAGGAAAGAATATTCTGATTATTCGCAGTTAAGCCCAAACCATTAGCTAAAGCGACTAACGCTTGCACTCTGGGAATTTGCTGCTGTGGCTTAAAAGTGCCATCGGGATAACCAGAAACAAATTGACTCTGATAAGCAGATTGAATTGCAGCGTAAGCCCAGAAGTTGGTTGCTACATCCTTAAATTTAATTGCTGTGCGTTTACTTGGTGGTGTTAGGGCTTTAGTGACAATAGTGGCGAATTGAGCGCGGGTTACAGGTTCATTGGGTTTAAAGCTGCCATCAGGAAAACCAGCAATAATATTTTGGGAGGCTAAAGCTTCGATGTAGGTTTTTGCCCAGTAATTTGCTGGCACATCTTTAAAGGCGACAGGCCCTCCAGGCGGTACATCAACAGTTGCAGCAACGAAATTTACTGAGCCAAAAATCTTTTTCTGGTCGATATCGTTACCAACAGCGAGAATTTGACTGGTTTTAGTGGCATTGTTCACATCATAACGAGTGTTATTGCGAATAAGATTTCCACCAGGATTTTCGTTGGTTCCAAGGTCGGGTAAAGCATTAACAGTCGCGACAACTCCATCCCGCTTATTGTTTTGAATGACATTCTTACGCAATACGGGCTTCGCTGACTCTGAGATAAAAAGACCGTCTTGGTTTTCGATAATTTGGTTTTCTACAACTAGAGGTGTGGAAGTCCCACCGATCGCAAGACCAAAACCAGTATCCTGAAATAAGTTATTCCGGATTTCTCCTTGGGCAGCTCTAGCAATTGAAATCCCATTCCCTTTGTTTTGCACAAAGAGGTTACTTTCAATTTTAGGATTGCCTGTACCCGTGACAAAAACACCCTCTCTGACACTGTTAGTAAAAGTACTGTTTTTGATAATGGGATTAGTTGACTCCACCCATACAGCCGTACCCCGGCTATTCGGGTTGGTGACAGTGACACCAGTGATCGTGGTATCTTGGTCGGCCAGGATAGTAATGTCTTGTCTAGCAAAGGTGCGACTAGTGTAGAAACCTCCACCTGTAATTAATATCGCCTGACCTTTACTAGCTTCATCACCCCGCAGTGTCACCCCTGGTTTAAGTAACAGTGGGAAGGTTTCACCACTTTCCTGGTTATAGTTCCCAGGTGCTAATTGAATAACAGCACCTGGTTGGGCTTGACTGAGAGCGAAACTAATACTTTTGTAGGGTGCAGCTAAAGTGGCACCAGCACCAGCCCTATCTGCACCAGTTGCTGGATTAACGTAAATCGCTGCGGCAGTTGCAGGAGCTTGGGCTGTGCGAGTTGGGGCGATACTTTCTGGGTAAGTTGCACCAGCATTAACCTTGCCCTGTAGTAGTATTGACCCACTAGAAATAACAAGCATTGCCGTTAGTCCAGCTTTTACGCGCAAAGTAGATTTGAGATGACTGCTAGAGAGAAGGCGAAAATTTTTCGCTAGAGAAATGTGAGAACCCCGATATTTCATTTTTTCCGTCTGTGATGTGCTGAATTACGGTATGTCGAACAAGGTTAAAGGTAGCAGTTTTGTGGCTGCTGTAAAACCCATGCAAACTATACTGGATGATTAGCACTGATTCAGCTAAATTCCTTAGATAGATCATAGAACTTATACATTAGCGGGACTTACGCACAGGTCACGGAAAATAAAACCACAAAGGACATAGGGGAATAAGAGCTAGAGAGGTTTTTTGCGTAAGTCCTAATCTTGTGTGATTCAGAAAATTTTCTTATAGGCACTAAGGGGATGAGGCGATTTTTAGTATTCCCTAAAGCTAGATGCCACAACTAATTCTGCTGAAATACGATCGCAGGTAAAGCAAACCTATTGGAAATTGGGAGAAATGTGTTTTAATTTTTTGGGGATGCGTCACGCCTTAATTTTAGTAGGTAGTATCTGTCTTCTATTTTTGTCCACTCCTGCCTTTGCTGCGGAACGAGTAGTACTGAAGTATGGTATCTTCCGTGAATCACTTTCTGTAGAGGAACTATCCACCTTTGCCCAAACAGGTGAACTCTCACGTTCATTAAGAGTGAATTTAGCTTTGGCGCGACAAGACCCCAAAGCCATTCGTCAGTATTTAACAAAGCCAGTGAAGGTAAACCTTGTATTTTTAGATAGAGTGCTAAATAGCCAGATTGGTAATATTATTTTGGCTCAAATTAGTCAAGTTATTTCTACACCGTCTCAAAGAGCAAATCGGCAGGCTTTACGAGCCGCTTTGGTACTTTCTGCTAGTCAAGACAGGCAAGTATCGTTGATTGAAATTATTAAAAATTATCCTACCAATGAAGTGGAAGTTGATGGCGATCGCTTGGAGAGGGCATACCGTCAACTCCGCCGCTTGCAAACAAACCTACAAGATTTATTTGGTCTTTAGTAAGCTAAAGTTTCTAAAGTTTCTCTTAAATACCGTTGTACCTGATGTTCCAAGCGAATTCCCTCTAATTGAGCATCGCGTTCTAGTTGCCAACGTTGAAAACCTGAACTAGTGGAGATCGCACATTTGAGGCTATACCAAATTTCAGTATCGGCAGAAAATTGGCGATCACTAGAAGCTGGAATTTGAGCCATAGTTCCTTATTCCTTTATTTTAAACTTCAACGGTAACTGGGCATTGGGCATTAGGCATTGGTTATTTATTCTCCTCTGCTCCTTTACCCCCTGCCTCCCCTGCTTTTCTATCTAGTCCTTTAAAAGTCAAATACAGCAGAATTCAGGAGTAAAACACGCTTTATACATGGGTAACAGACTTAGCTGGTGTACCTTACCAACTTGAAATCCGCTGTAATACACTTTAGGGACTATTACGAATCTGTATTTATCCTAAATAAGGATTGCAATAATCGGGGCACGATTTGATTAACCCGCACTCCTAAAATGGTGAAATCTTGCTTAATCTTTTCTAAAGATAATGGCTCGATGCCAGCGAATTCTGTCTCATTAATCACCAAAACTCGCATTACACTCACAGGTATTTGTAAAAATAGATTGCTGCCCAAAAAGGCTAATCCCGCAAGCACTAGTGCAAGGCTACGCCATTGTGGGAGAAATTTAGCTGAATTTGCTACTAATGGGGCAATTTGGTAAAGATTCCACAGTACCCAAACTGATAATACTGCTGCAACTAATGCGAGTATCCGATTTAACTTTGTATTAATTAAACAAAGAATTTTTCGCTGCCGTTCAGTCAGATTTTCTGGCTTTAGGGCTATTCCTAAAAGAGCAAATATATAAAAAGGGCGACGCAACTGCATCCATAGCAGGGGGAGAACACCAATAGAGGCAACTAAGACTAGCTCCACCCAGACTGGCAAAAACGGTTCGCCTACAGACAGGAACAATAAGCAGAGTACTAAAAAAACAGGTAACGTTGCCAATCCAGCAACGTGAATCCACAAAATAGGTTCAGAGCGAAATGAATGCATAATAAAGAGTTATGAGTTAAGAGTTAGGAGTTAAGAATTAGCAGCCTTTAACTCCTAACTCCTAATTTATTACTCCTAACTTCTAACCATTTTACCCTTAACACTATCTCGTTAAGGTGAGAGTGCGGCGCTTCGTAACCATCTGATAGGATTCGATGATGTCACCTTCAACCCAATCATTGAATTTATCCATGCCGACACCGCATTCATAGCCGGCATTCACCTCACGAGCATCTTCTTTCATCCGTTTTAGGGAGTCAAGGACGCCTTCATAGATCACCTTACCGCCACGTCGCACCCTGACTTTGCAGTTGCGAACTAGCTTGCCAGATTGAACGTAGCAACCGGCAACCGCACCACGACCGACTGGGAAGACGGCACGGACTTCGGTTTGACCCAAGGGTTCTTCCACCAACTCTGGTTCCAAAAGACCTTCCAAGGCATCTTGGATATCTTCTAGGAGTTTGTAGATCACGTTATATTCCCGGACATCGACACCCGCTTCATCGGCGGCTTGTCTAGCACCACTGGCAAAGGTGGTATTGAAGCCGATAATTACAGCGTTACTGGCAGCTGCTAAGTCGATATCTGTCTCGGTGATTTCCCCAGCCGTAGCCAACAGCATCCGAATTTGGACTTCGTTTTGCGGGATTTGCTTGAGCGCTCCCACAATGGCTTCCACCGAACCTTGTACGTCTCCTTTCAAGATCAAGTTGAGTTCTTTCAACTCGCCTTCTTGTGCTTGAGCTGACAGGGTTGTAAGGGTAACACGTCCTTGTAGCAGACGGGATAGGCGTTGTCTGTCTGCGCGATCGCTAGCGAGTGCTCTGGCTTCTTTTTCGTTCTGGAAGACCTCGAACTCGTCGCCGGCTGCTGGCACATCACTTAAACCTAGTACCTCGACAGCAAAGGAAGGAGAAGCAATGTCTACTCTCTTACCTCTATCGTCCACCATCGCCCGGACTTTACCGAAGGCCGAGCCAGCTACTAAGATATCTCCCACATGCAGCGTGCCATTCTGAATTAGCAGGGTAGCAACTGCTCCCTTGGCTTTATCCAGATGTGCTTCAATGACAGTTCCTTTGGCGTTACGATCAGGGTTGGCAGATAGTTCTGCAACCTCTGCTACTAAGAGAATCATCTCTAAGAGCGTATCCAGATTTTCACCTCTGATGGCGCTCACAGGAACCATGATTGTCTCACCGCCCCAGTCTTCTGATGTCAGACCATACTGGGTCAGTTCTTGTTTAACCCGCTCTGGCTGTGCCCCTTCTTTGTCAATTTTGTTGATTGCAACAACAATTGGCACTCCCGCAGCTTGGGCATGACTAATGGCTTCAATGGTTTGGGGACGGACACCATCATCAGCAGCTACTACTAACACGGCAATGTCTGTTACCCGCGCTCCTCGTGCCCGCATAGCTGTAAAGGCTTCGTGACCAGGAGTATCCAGGAAGACTATCTGCTGAGGTTTGCCCTCATGTTCCAAATCTACATGGTATGCGCCAATGTGTTGAGTGATACCGCCAGCTTCGCCGGCAGCCACTTTGGTTTTGCGAATTGAGTCGAGCAGAGTTGTTTTCCCGTGGTCTACGTGACCCATAATTGTCACGACTGGCGGACGGCGGTGGAGATATTCTAGGTCTTCTGCACCGACCATTTCCGTGATTTTCCGAGCTTCTGCTTCTCGTTCGACGGTTTCAACTTCTATTTCTAGTTCTTTTCCTACCAGGGTAATTGTGGGAATATCTAGATTTTGAGTGATACTCACTGCCATCCCTTTCAGGAACAGGATTTTGACAATCTCTGTATCGGCAACGCCTAATACGTCAGACAGTTCTTGCACAGTCAACGGCCCTGTGATCGTCACTTTTTCGGGGCGATCGCGTTTTGTTTCGGCTTCTTGGCGACGGTTTTGCTGATGGTCGCGCCCAGAACCAGATTTGGAACCAGACCTGGAACCAGACTTTCTGGCTCTTGCAGTTGGGGCGCTAGCAAGGGTTGCACCTGGCATCTGTACAGGTCGAGTCGCTTTCGGTTTGGGAGGACGAGCAATAGAAAGGCTGACTTGGACTGTGGCTGGTGAATCTATATCGTCATCATCGAGCAAATCTTCTTCAAACTCATCATCAAGTATGGGTTTGATCCGCTTGCCTTTGACGCCAGCTTTTGCCTTCTCTTTAACTTCGTCAATTATTTCCTCTTCTACCCACTTTTTGCCACCTTTGGTTGGTCGAGGCGGACTTGGGCGTTTCAAATCGAGGAGATCTGGTGTGACTGGTTCATCACCCAATCCTTGAGATTTGCTCGCTATGCCTGACATCTGTCTGGGTGGAGTAGCGATCGGCATTGCGGCTGCTACTGCTTCACCTGGACGTGCCGGTCTGGGTCTTTGTCCCTCTCCCAGTTGTGATGGTGCAGATGGTCTGTTACCCCTCTGCTCTGGTCTGCTGGGTGCAGGAGTAGGACGACTTGTCCTTTGTGGCGCACCTGGTGGAGACTGGTCTGTTGGCAGTTTCGCGACTCTTGGCTTAATTTGCTCGCGATCGCCTTCTGCGGGCCGTAACCGTTGGTCGCGTTTGAGGATCGGTTTATCTGCCTGAGATACTGGCGGCTCATCTACCACCTGGGCTTCTTCCGCCGCAGGTCTGGCTGGAGGAGCAACTAGTTGCGGTTTGATCGGTTTTTCCGATTTTGGCCTCAGTGAAACTGTTTTTTCTGGTTTTTGGGATGCTATTTTTTCCGGTGCTGGATTTGGATTAGGCGTTTGTTCCAAGTCAGCGATCGGAGGTTGCTCTTGAGTCTCAGATTGAGTCCGGGGCACAGGTCGAGTTGGTGCTGCCGGTTTCTGGGGTGAGACTGGTGTAGCGAAAGGCCGTGGAGGAGAGGGAGGATTAGCTTCAGACAAGGCAGCTTGGGTATTGTTAGCAAGTGACGCCTCTGGGGCGTTGGGAGTAGTATTTCTCAATATTTTGGGTTTGCGTATTTCCAAAATTTGCTGTTTGTGGGGTGCAGCAGGTCGCGAAGGTCCGCCGTTGGGTGGTGAATTTGGCTTATGGCTGGTTGTACCTAGTTCTTTTTTGGCTGACACATTCGTAGTTGCAAGCTTTTCTGCTGCCGCCCGGATGTTTTCTGCCTCGGATTCTGAAATCGTGCTGCTATGGCTTTTGACCGCAATATCGAGCTGGTCGCAAATTGCTAGTAGCTCTTTGTTATCCAAATTCAATTCCTTTGATAATTCATAAATTCTAACTTTGCCGTTGTTCATCCACTCTTCCCCTTTAATTTACAGTTTTAGCGGATGGTTGCCTGGTTTGCGACATCTCCATCCTTGGATTACTGTTTTTAGACTGCCGTTCAGTTTTTGCCGGTGCCTCCAATCAGGAAAGAGAGATGTTTCGGTTTAATAGTGGCATCCCCACCAGGAATGATGGTTGAGGGATACCCATAAAAATTTCTTAAATAAAAGATTTTTATAGGAACCCTTGACGCCGAACTGCGCCTGAGCGCTACCAGGTTGCCATTTTGTAGTTTCTTGTTTTGTTGATTCTGAGTCTTCCACAACACAATCGATTACATCTTGATTCTGGGAATCTGGCCTCGTCCCTTTTGATTATTAGAGAACCGAATGCCTTTTCCACCCATTTACTATTTTGGCACTAACCTTAACGATCAACAGGGGGTGATGAAAGCGCGACTTCGGCTTTCGACACAATTCCTCTAATGATTACGCCACAAAGTTGTTCCAACTAAATTTGGTTTTGGGTATTACTGCGGGCTAGACGTTGCGACAAGCTTTGGTACAGTGCTTCTGGCACTGATGCATGTAGCGATCGCCCTAGTCGATTTTTTTTTTGAGCCGCTTGTAAGCAACTCGTTTCTGGACAAATATAGGCAGAACGCCCCATGCCCTGATCCAATTGTACCTTTCCCGATGGAAAGACGCGGACAATCCGCCAAAACTGATCTTTTGAGCCTACTTTACGGCAGCTAATACAGCGCCGATAATTTGGTTTCATCGGTTCTTTGCGATCTCAGCCCAGGATTATTGGATGTAAAAAGAAGTTTATTATTACTATTTTTTACTTATACCAATTAGCTTTTGAGAAAATTGTCCTTGAAACTGAGATTACAATCTACAGTACCAAAACTTTACAAAATTAATCAATTATTCATCATCGTTATTATCAAAACTATCTTCTTCTAGTTCGTTCTGATTTTCATCCTCAAATTCTTCTTCATATTCAAGATCGTCTTCGTCTGATTCCTCTGATTGATATTTTGTTCTGACGGCTGCAAACTTGGTATCCTCTGCTGCATAGTCATACTTAGCTTTGTCTTTAATGTCTATTTTCCAACCAGTCAGACGGGCTGCCAAACGGACGTTTTGCCCTTCTTTCCCAATGGCCAAACTCAATTGATCTTCAGCTACAAGTACGTGAGTTTGCCGTGATTCTGGATCCATCAAGCGTACTTCATCTACCCGTGCTGGACTTAAGGCATTAGCTATGTATGTTGCTGGGTCTGGCGACCAGCGAATTACATCTATTTTTTCACCGCGTAATTCGTTGACTACCACTTGAATTCGTGATCCCCTGGCTCCGATACAAGCGCCTACTGGGTCTACATCGCGATCAAGAGTATCTACTGCTATTTTAGTTCGGGGGCCGACATAACGGGAAGGGGGGTTTGCCTCCCTAGCTACGGCAACAATCCGTACAACTTCATCTTCAATTTCTGGGACTTCGTTGGCAAAAAGATAAACTACCAAACCAGCATCAGCACGAGACACAAGCAACTGTGGCCCTCGTTGCTGACCTTGGGAGACTTTTTTGAGATATACCTTGAAGGTGGCATTTGCCCGATAATTATCGTTGGGTAGCTGTTCCCGCTTCGGTAATTCGGCTTCTACTTCTGGCTGACCAAAGCCGCTGCTAACTGCTAGAACCACTGATTGCCGCTCAAACCGCAGGACTCTTGCTTGGAGAACAGTTCCTTCTAAATCTTGGAACTCTTCTTGCACCATCTGGCGCTGTTGATCCCGTAATTTTTGCGCCAATACTTGCTTAGTTTGCATCGCCGCCATCCGACCAAATTCTCCTTGGTCGGGGGTAACATCCAGCACTACAGAGTCCCCTAACTGCGCTTCGGGAGCTACTTGTTGAACTTCGTCTAGAGAAATTTGGTGGTCTGTGTTATCTACTTCTTCGACAATAGTTTTGGTAGAAAGAACGCGAAATCCTTCTCCTTCAATATCGAGTTCTACTTCAAAATTTTCAAAATAATCTTCGTCAAACTGTTTGCGCTCTAAATTTTGGGCGCGGCGATAACGTTCATAGCCTTTAAGTAGTGCTTCTCTAATCGCTGATTGAACTGCAAGCCGGGGTAAATTCCGTTCGCGACTTATACTTTCAATTAATTCTTTTAATCCAGATAAAGTAACCATTGACATAAGCAATCTCCTTTAAAAATTAGGGAGTGGGAAGAGACGCGATTAATCGCATCTCTAGTGAGTGGGGACTGGAGGCTAGGGACTGAAAACTACGCACTAGAGCCAGGGATTAGAGAATAGCTTTAAACTAATCTCTAACCTCTAGCCCTAGCCTCTAACCTTTAGCCCTTAGTTCCTAATCTCTAGCCTTGAGCTAAGGTGCTCTAGTCTCTAACTCTTGAGCCATAGCCCTTTGTTTATCGGCGCTCGTCTAACTGCACCTTAGTAATTAGGGAGCGGGGAATTTCGACTACACGACCTTTTTGATTTAAGTAAAGTGCTGTCTCATCCCGACGAATCAACTGACCAATCCACTCTTGTTGTCCGTCGTAGGGGGGCGTTGTGGAGATAATGACAGGAAATCCTTTAAAGGAAATAAATTCCCTGTCTGTTACCAGTTGCCGCGAAATACCAGGACTAGACACTTCCAAGACGTATGTATCTGGAACGATTTCCGCAGCATCTAAGCAGGCTTCTAAAGCACGGCTCATCCTCTCACAATCGTTCAACCCAGTGTCTTGCTCAGGATTGCGAATGTCTACCCGCAAGACTGGTGGACTTTGGTTGGTATGAAAAACCACGCCAACCACTTCCAATCCCAGTTCTTCTGCCACTGGTGTCGCCAAATCAATAATTTGTGGAACTAAAGGATGAGCCATGAGAGAATTCAATAAAAAAAGTGGGCATCGACCCACTTCCTGCGATAGGTATATCTTCCAAGAAGTCTTGTGACGAACCAAATGATGATTCGCCTAATTCGAGTTTAGCGCATTTCTTTTATAGTCGTGTATTGGGCATTGGGCATTGGTTATTCTTCTTGTCCCCTCATCTCCCCTGCCCCTCTGCTCTCTCTACCCTTCCCGTATTTTTGGGAGAGTAATGCCTTTATCTACTACCACGGGAACTGATACTTGTGTTCGTAGCTGCCGGGTTTGCTCGATAATTTGGTCTATGTCTTCTTGGGATAAACGCTGGACGTAGTTGAGTTTGATTTCCTCTAAGAAGTCAAAAAGTAAACTCTGAATTTCTGAGAGTACATGTTTTTCCTTGATTTGAGATCCCAATACCTTGGTGAAGCTTTCTACTAGTTGACTGGTGAGTTTTGCTCCTACAGGGTCTTCAACAGCGCTAACTAAAGTTTTGTAAAGATTAGTTGTGATTTGGGTCGCCAGTTGTTCGCTTAACTGGGTTTGGGCCTGTCCCACGCCAGGGAGGTTCTGGAGGTTGCGGTAGACGGGGACTTGATGGAAGACGGTTTCGATGTTGTGGCGCAGAATGGCAACGATCGCAGGTTGGATATCAGGTAGCACTTGGTAGACAATTGTTTTTACCAAAAGACCTGCGATCGCCTCCACTTCATTCACATTATTAATATCTATGTAGGGACGTAAATTTTCTTGTTGTGAGAGCCAGGTCGTTAATTCACCCCGTTGAATTGAACCCTGAACCTGATTAATCACTCTCACTACGACAATTTCTGTGAGTTCTTCGGCAAAATTGGCGACAATCCCCTGATTGATTTGCTTTCGTACTGGATGCAGATTCAATAACTGCGCTTGATCGAGGCGAATTAATACAGGTATAATTCGCAACTCTCGCCAAAATGGTATTAGTAAAAATAAATCGTACCAACGCCACAATAGTGCTTCTAACCAGCTAAAACCAGGATGTTGGCGTTTGAGCAAGAAGGTGCGCCCCAGCAATTCTACACCAAATAAAATCACAAACGGTAAGTCAATAATCCAGAATTGATCAATAAAATCGCCATTTTCCCCGATTTGGCGGTAGTAGTTACTGGCGATCAAAGGGCGGATGCTTTTGTTAAAAAAATTAATTTCTTTATCCCAGCCATTTTGTGATAAGTGCTGCTGACTCCAAAAAGTAGCGAAGGACTGTTTTGCAGATTCTTTGCCGATGTGCGATCGCATCCTTTGTTTGATTTTTTCCAACGTCCCACTCTTATTCGCTCCCGCAAACGGGTTACTGTCAATCATCTCGCTGCTAAGACGACTTATTTGTATTAGCCTGCTATCTACCTGAGGCGACTCTAACCCACTTTGCCTAACTTGTTCTTCTAATGCATCTACTGTTTCTAAATAACTTTTTGTGTCTCGATGACTTTCAATACCTTTTATTGGGTCATAAATCTTAGTAATTTGAGGAACTTTTCGCAAGTAGAAATCTCGCCAAGGTACGTAACTTAAATCAAACAAAACTAAACTTAAATTTACGGCGGCAGTAATTGCCATAAATCTTTCAAACCAAAGATTACGCTGTTTAGAAAATTTTATATTTTTCATTTTCTGTAATATATGATACTTGTTTGGTATTTAAAACATAAACTCTTTCATTTATTAATTTGCTTTCTGCCCTTTTTAACCAATTACAGCAATTTCCAGTCGAGTAGACCCCAGTAGAAGGGCACATCTGTCATGGCTGTCAATTTAAGCCCAAACAAAGCCCCTTTAGAATCTCTTGTCCAACCATAGGCTGAAAATTCTCCTCATGGCAGCACAACCACAGGTCAAGAGACTGCCTTTCACCTTAAGTTGACACCAATGCACAGATATGCACTCATACAGTAATTTAGTGTTAAAAGGGTGTATTCGATTCAAATGATAAAATAACCGCTATTTCTCTGCCAACACAAGATCATTCTTTTGATAGATGACACAAATTATTTTCTAAATTTTTACCTAAATTTAACAAAAAAAATCACAATTTGTTCAAAATTCATTAAATAATCGTGAAAAAAGTTATTAAACAAACTTAAAATGCAGCTGTTAACGTTTATGATCCTGCTGATTTAACCCAAAGGAGTTTTTAAGTATGTGGTGTGGGTTTGGAAAATCAAGCGCAACCTTTGCTGTTACTTGCCTAATGACTGCTAGTTTGGTAATTACAGACACAGGTTTTGCAGCCCCTCAAAAAAGTTATACGCCCCAACAATTCCGTGAGGTATTGCGGGGATTAGGCTATAACGTTAAGGTAACAAATACTGCTTTGACGGATGAGCAAACTAAAAAGGCAATTCGTGAATTTCAGACTGGTTATAAGTTAAAACCAGTTGATGGCATAGCAGGCCCAAAAACCCAAGATTTTGCTGCTAACATCGTTCAAATTCTACACAGAAATTTGAATGCAGTGGTGAAGCCAAATCCTCCCCTGCCACGCGATCATTTTTATGGTTCCCGCACGGAAGAAGTGGTGAAGGAGTATCAGAAGAAATATCAGTTGCAAGAAACTGGAATTGCTAATTTAGCACTCCGCCAAAAGCTGAATGAAGAAGCAAAAACACTCTTCAGCCAGCCAACAACTAAACCAACAACTAAACCAACAACTAAACCGAGAACTACACCAACAACTAAACCGACAGCTACACCGACAGCTACACCGACAGCTACACCAACAGCTACACCGACAGCTACACCAACAGCTACACC
>NZ_JAVRCI010000041.1:0-61379 GCF_034530835.1 Nostoc sp. DedQUE12b
CTCCGTTAATGAGGCTTTGAACTCCATTAATGAGTCTTTGAACTCCGTTAATGAGGCTTTGAACTCCATTAATGAGTCTTTGAACTCCGTTAATGAGTCTTTGAACTCCGCTCCTCTGCTCCCCTGCCTCTCTACTGCTCTTGATTAGTAAATCGATGAAGCTGACCTTTGGGCGAATGGAGGAAGGTTCCAGCTGTTGCAACAAGGGTGCGATCGTCAAGCTGGAATTCAATTTCTCCATCTTGAACATAAAATGATTCATTTTCTCTAGTGTGCCGATGGGGAGGCGTACCACCACCAGGTGCAACGATTACCTCACAAAGCGCATAGGCTTCTCCTATCTCTTCACCAATTGCTTTGAAAGTATAAAGGTCTTGACCAAAGTAATAAGAACGACCTTGATTTGGTTGAACAAAAAGTCCGTTTTGATGAATTGTCATTGCAACTACTCTCCTTTTTTAGTTAGGTTTCATGCCTTAAGCAATCTACACAAGCCTTACATTTAATTCTATTTACCTACTTCCCGCAAAAAATAGTCACGTCAACTTTGGAGTAAGGTTTCAAGTTGAGCAGCGCAGTAAAGTAACCTTCGCTTTCACTCGCGGATCGAATGCAGCCAGATGCAGCGCATCTTGATTAATGCGAGCAATATGTACTTTACCGGATATATCTTGCAGAAATTGGGGCTAGTTCCAGAATATCCCTTGTTTTAAACGGCAGGTGTCCGGTTAGAAGTTCGTACGTCACACCTAGTAGTCTGCCAACCCAAAAATGCTAAGTGAGGACTGGGGAAAGGGAAAAGGGTAAGGGATTTAAACCCTTTACCCATTCCCCCTTCCCCTTTACCCCGCCAAGTCACGAAAGCGAACTACTAGCGAGTAGAAATCGGTGCGGTAATCGAGCAAACGGTTCATTCGTCCTGTTTGCTCTGGAGATAAATATGCGAGTGTCCCTTCTAAAACATGAGGACTTTTGAAGGTTGGATTCGTGCGGTTAAATTCACTAGCAATCCCAAAATCAATAATTTTGACAACGCCAGTATCCAGATTAAGGACTATGTTTCCAGGGTTGATATCTTTTTGCTTGTTGCTGGTAATGTGCGATCGCATCACCGGAGATCCACTTTTGCACCTATAGCTTAGACTTAAAAAAAAGCTTAGTATCGATGAATCAAAGTCTAAGTGCTACTCCCAGCCTGGAAGAACACACTCATCAAAATCCTGTTGCTACCAAACAGCAGCTATTTAGGAAGCAACTAATTGTCCTTGTCTTGGAGATGCTTCTGGCATTACCTCTGGGTTTACTGCTCACAAAGTTCCAAATTGGCAGGATTGCCTGGATATTTGGCGGGATTGCCGCAGGTACAGTGATTCTCCAAGGGTGTCGAATTTTTTATCAATATTCCCCGCCACCTAATCGCACTGCTAGAAAAGTGGGAATGGCACTTGTCGGCTTAACTGTCGGCGCTTCCAATGCCCACGCTAATCTAGCTAGTGTTGCTTCCGGTATTCCCATATTTATTTTTCTTACCTTATTTCTGCTACTAAGTGGAACCTGTATCGGTTACATTTACTCCCGCGTCAGCAAAACCAACCTATTTACAGCAATGCTGGCTACAGTTCCTGGTGGTGTAGGAATTATGGCAGCGATCGCTGCCGATTACAATAAAAATGTTAGCTTGGTTGCCTTAGTTCAGGCGATTCGCGTCACCTGTGTAGTTGTTCTAATTCCCCTCGTCGCGAAAACATCAACTGGTAATTACTATCCGCAAACACTTCCAATCAACGCTGCTTGGCTCAATCTCGATCCATCTCAATTAGAATTACTCTTGTTAGTACTCCTAATCACTGGATTAGTAGTTTATCCAGCTATATTATTTAAAATACCTGCTGGCGATTTCTTTGGTGCATTGCTGATTGGTATTGGGTTTAATCCTTTGCTACATTGGCTGCCTTTTATGGGTGATATTAGCTTTAGTCCGCCGCCTTTAATTAACTTATTGGGCCAAATGCTGTTGGGAATTACGATTGGTGAATATTGGGGAGACAAACCCAACTTTAGAAAGCGGACTGTCGCCTATGCCTTGATGTCTGTAGGAATGACTCTTATAGCTGGAGCGATCGCTGCTGTACTTGCGATGCAATTAACCTCTTGGGACTGGTTAACCTGTCTTTTAGTCACAGCGCCAGGAGGATCAGCAGAAATGATCCTGGTTTCCCTGGCATTGAATCATAACGTTGAAATTGTCACAACTGGTCATTTAGTACGACTAATTGCGATTAATAGTTCTCTACCGCTTTGGCTGTTTTTGTTTCGCCGTCTGGATAAGCAACTTTCTGAACCAGTTTAATTTTCTTAAAAATAAAGGTCATAACCGAGCGATCGCACGGAGTTTGATCCAGATCGCGCGCCAGGGTTCGGAGGGTTCCACCACCTATCACATAGAGCCAAACAAGATCGCACAATTTCGCTCGATGCCAAACTTCCTTGCTCAAATTTAGGACTATTTAATCTATTTAGGAAAGACGAATTTCTTCAATAAAAGAGATACTATCAAAAATACCATCTTTCAAAGCTTGCGCACTACGAACTCGGCGGTTTTCATCAAGTAAAGTCACTGTTTCTATAAATGTAATCAGCGTGTTATCTTGAGCTTTCGTCATCCGAAAGTGAATTGTGTCTTGGCCTGCATCCAAAGCGATCCCAGAAAAATGAGAATAATTGCTAGAAAACAATTTTAGATTCCTATCTTCAAAGTATCCTTCAAAATTAAGCTGGAGATGAGAGCCATCTGGGTATTCATAATTGTTAACCTGTCGGTACTGACTCCCTTCAATCAAGATGGTAATAGTAGCGAAAAAGCTGCCAGAAAAATGTCCGCGTTTATCAGTTTTGATAAACTCACCTTTCCAAGTGCCAATATGACGTGCAAAAACTTCTGGAACTTTCTCCAGATCAACAGATATCGCCGAGGTGATGGTATTTTGGCTAATTACAGGATCGTTACTCATTAATTTTAGATAAAAACTAATTTTACTTTAAGTTTCGCGTTCGCTAACGGCGACCAATTTTCTGGCTCATTTCCCGACTCGTGCGTTGATATTCGTGAACAATGGGTAATCTTTCTGTCTGATAATTTTCGAGAGCTTCAGAAATACTACCACTAGACGCGAGATGTTGCCTTAAAGCCAAACCATCTTCCCAACCCGAAGTCATACCTCTAGCGCGAGTCGGACTTTTTGCGTGAGCCGCATCACCAATTAAAATAACGCGACCATTATACAGTTGAGGCAGGGGATCGATGTCATAGGAATAACGACAGATAATATTTTCCGCAGGAGTTGACTCAATTACATTTCGTGCATCCTCTGGGAGTTTGGCTAATTCTTCGGGAGGAATAGATATATCAGTTGGTTGTAGTGCGCCTATTTCAGAATCCGTCTGCTCTTTTTCTATAAAGAAACCCCAATGAGTCAGATTCCCACCAATATGAAAGAAATTTGCATAAATTCCCCGACCGCGTACATAAACAAAAAAGTTTCCTTCTGGACAGAAGCTATTATCTGTCACAATGCCTCGCCAAACTAGATCGCCTAAATAGCATAGTTTTACATTCGGAACTACAAACTGCCGAACCTTAGAAAGAATGCCATCAGCACCCACTATCAGATCCCCTTCCCAGTGACTTCCATCTTTAAAGTGTGCGATCGCACTATTCTCAGTCTGCGTTATCGAAGCTAATTGAGCATTAAAATGAATACTATTAGGAGGTAAAGTATCGAGGATTGCTTCTAAAATCGCCTTACGGTGTACAAGCATTCCTGGTAGTTCATCTTCAGCATAGGTGACGGTTTCTGAGTTGATGAATCCACCTTTAAGGTTGCGAAACTCGAATAATTTTACAGGATCGCCTGAGTTAATAATTTTTTGGCTGATTTGAGGGTTTCCTTGATGAAGTGCTTCCATACCTGATTGGACAATAAGAATGCCACATCCATCGGTACGGACTACAGGTGCTTTTTCAAACAAGTCAACTTGAAACCCTTCTTGAATAAGTAAAGTTGCAAGATAAGCCCCTGATGTCCCTGCGCCGATAATACCTATCTTGCTGTTGGAAGAAACCATCTGTGACTCTCTTGATTTAATCTTGTTTAGACGATACTTGATTGAGATATTATCTTAAATTGTAAGATTAAGCCAAAAAGTTTTTTATCAAGGGCGATGCCTCTGGCGGATATAGCTCCTAATTGAGGTTGCATACGGTTGGACGGACACGCGAAAAGGGATAATTTAAAATTTGGCAACTATATATAGTGTTATTTGGTATTTTGCGATCGCTGCTGTAATTTGAGATAGTATGCCTGTTCCTGAACCACAACAAGAGCTTTTAGAACAAATTCTGGCAAAGTTGAAGACGGATGACCGTTTACTGGGTGTAGCGGTCGGTGGTTCCTATTTGAGTGGAGAAATGGATGAGTATTCTGACCTCGACTTGATTATTGTTGTGGATGATGTTCACTATGAGCAAGTTTTAAACGAGCGTCAGCTTCTAGCCAGCAAACTAGGGAAACTGCTAGCAGCTTTTACCGGTGAACACGTCGGTGAACCTAGATTGTTAATCTGTCTCTATGACAGTCCTCTTGTACACGTCGATTTGAAGTTTTTGCTTTTACAAAATTTTCAAACAGACCGCGTAGAAAATCCGATTATTCTATGGGAGCGAGAAAATCTACTAACTTTAGCTGTCTCAGAGAACCCACAGAACTATCCACCCTTTGACCCGCAGTGGATTGAAGACCGCTTCTGGGTTTGGGTACATTATGGTGCAACTAAATTAGGAAGAGGTGAACTTTTTGAAGTCATTGATTTTCTTTCTTTTCTGCGTGGGCAAGTTTTGGCTCCATTAGCCAAAGTGCAGGCTGGACTACTTCCACGCGGCGTGAGAAATTTGGAAAGGGAAATTCCGTCTTATTTGAGCGATTTTCGCCAGACTATTCCCGCTAAACACGATCAAGAAGAAATTGCGCGATCGCTTCAACATACCATTCACTTGTACCGCCAACTTCGCTCTAAATTAACAATGCCAGAGTTAATTATCCGTTCTCAAACAGAAACTGCCTCCACAAAGTATTTGGAAAAAGTAATAGATGGTTTTAAACAGAGCTAATAGACCTCTTGCAAAACTAGTTTTGCAAGAGGAGGAAAGGGTAAAGGTTAAAGGGAAAGGATAATTCTATCGCTGCTTTCCCCTTTGCCCCTTACCCCTTACCCCACTTCTGCAAGAAGTCTAATAAATAGGAGTCAGAATTCAGAATACTCTACCCATGAAAGGTTTTTCTCTCTCTTCCTTGGTGTCCTTATCTGCGAGACGCTGCGCGATGACACTAGCCTACGGCAGACGCTTTGCGCCTACGTCAAAAAATTTAGGTATGCTGCTGGCGGGAAGGGAGTAATTTTTTCTGACTTCTGACTTCTGAATTCTTATTTAGGGCTTGCATATTTGCGGGATGATTTTACTATTTTTGTGGGATGGGCATCTTGCCCGTCCCTTGTATTTCCGGGCGGGCAGGATGCCCACCCCACAATAATCATCCCTTAATTGAGCAACGCCCTTATTTATTGAAATTTCGCTTCTTCGCCTGAACAATCAAATAGATGTAAACCTAACCGTTGGGAAAGTTCTTCACACACCTTTACCCCCCGCACACTATTACCACGCACATCCAACAACGGCGAAAAAACTCCAATGCCTATTTTATTGGGTACAACGGCAATAATCCCACCACAAATCCCACTTTTCGCCGGAATCCCAATTTTATAAGCCCATTCACCTGCAAAGTTGTACATCCCACAGGTATACATAACACTCAGAATATCTTTGATGTAACGCTTATCTATCGCCCGTTCTTTGGTGATGGGGTTAATACCTCTGTTCGCAAGAGTAGCCGCCATCACCGCCAAGTCTTGACAATTCACCATCACGGCACACTGCTGGAAATAAAGATCCAGCGCCTCTTCAATGTTCCGGTCAATCATGCCAAAGTTGAGCATCAAATGCGCCATTGCGCGGTTACGATGCCCTGTACTGCGTTCTGAAGTAAAAACTGAAATGTCAACGAATACGTCGCGCCCAATATATCGCCGAAACATATCCAGCATTCGGTTCAGGCGTTCGGTAGGGCCGGAACCTTTAATTAAGCTAGTGGTGGCGATCGCTCCAGCGTTTACCATTGGATTATAAGGTCGTTTCGATTGCTCATCCAAAACAATCGCGTTGAATGCATCTCCTGTGGGTTCCACGCCAACTCTAGTTAAAACATAATCCAGTCCATGATCTTCTAAGGCAAGTCCATAAGCAAACACCTTAGAAATTGACTGAATGGTAAAAAGTTGCTCGTAGTCCCCAACTTTGTAAATCTGACCATCTACTGTCACAATGCAAATGCTGAACCAATCCGGGTTTGCCTTTGCTAGTTCGGGAATGTATTTCGCTACAGTACCCTCCCGCAGTGACTTGTACTGGGAATGTAACTCGTAGAGAAAAGCTTTTAATGGCGATGGTTCTATTTCTAAATCTCCTGGATGCACTTGGTTTGTCATTAGGCTGATGGCATTTTCCAAAATACCTACTATATATAGAAGAGGTACAGCTGTACATCCCTACTGTTACAAAGATTTTGTCAAAAATAGCTTGCTCTAAAAAATCATACTTGAGCAATTACTGAAATTAGACGAAATAAGATGTATTTTTTATTACAAGCTATATCTGTTATTTAAGCGATCGCAAAGTTTTCTTAATTTTTAAGTCATTAATCCTGAAAAATATTAGTTTGAGTATTGTCCTTTTTTTTATACTCAGCAATACGGTGAGGCAAAGTTTTATTTGTTACTAATATCAGTCTAGTTGTGGAGACTAAAAGTAATGATTGATGTAAGTAGAAAAAACTTTCAAAAAAGATATTAAACTCAAACTAATTTGCATAATTATTTAAGATGTAACTCATATCACCACTTATTCATAGTTAAATCTAAAGATTTCATTAAATAAATGATTTTAAGCATTTATGCCGTTGCTATTTAATTAAAGTTATATTACCTTCTTAGAGGAAATAGCCAAAAAGTATGTGATCTAGAATACACGGGTAGTTGCGAGCCTTTAGAAGTGATGTGAATAAGGTATCGCTACTTTAGTGTGAAATAAGCGTAAAGTTTTTTTAAGAATTTTTTGACTTACGGAAAAAAGTGTTACATAGCCAAAGTCCGCTTTTGAGAAAGGTTTCGACCTTCAAATTGGAATGGGAATTTGAGAAAGTGGACGAGAGTTACGCTAAAACCCTGATCCCCAAGCCAAAAGGTTCGTGTTAGTCTGTTGCAGTTATAAAGAACAAAGTGAAAACGGAACGAGTTCGAGTTTTTCAAAAGGGAAATCACTTTCATTAGTGATAAATCCCGCAAGTTATAAAACTTTAAGTTCTACAGTCGCTTTCAAAAACGGACGCATGAATCAAAGACATTTGTGGACTATTGTTGCCCTGTTTATGGCTGTTTTGGGAATACCCTCAGTCGGTTGCACTCAAACCACCAAAGGAAATGCGCTAGCATCCCAAAAATCACCCACCCCTGATGTGGTTAAGGTGGGAGAGTACCAATCAACAGCAGGGAAACAAACCTTGGATGCTGTGATTACAGAAATTCATCCTCACGAAATTAGAGGACGTAAGGCGGCAACCCTTTTTATCAAAAATATACCTGTTCTCACCTTTTTGAGTTCTGTATCAAATACAAATCTTGAGACTAAAAAAGTTGGTGCAATTGGCAATACTGGGGGCGTACAAGGGTACGCCCTTATTGCTAGCAATTCATCAAATGCATTGAATACTGGGAACCTAACAGATGCGAGTAACCAGATTAGCTCCGCTGAGAATGACCCGGTTCAGATAGCTGGTGTAATAGCAGCTAAGATCAACCAGTTGAATCGAGAAAACGTGGACGGGAGTAAAATTACCGTCAGTTGGAAAGCGGGCGAAAAGTCTACTGCCAATCAAGCGCAAAACAAAAGCGTCCCTGCGCAACAAGATGGCGATCGCTATGTAATCAAAATTAATGGCGAAGAACTGGTCGAAATCAACGAAGGTACGCGACTAGCAGATAGTACTAACAATTTGGCGCAAGATGCATTGCAAGCAACTAATCGCTTGCGGAGACTACTAGGCAATGCATCTCCTATAAAAGAAATTGCGAATTTACCAGTCCGTCAACAAATATCAATACCAAAGCTGCCTCAACAGGTTGCCGTTGGAGTAGTGCGATCCACTTTGAGAGGTGTAGCTTCTTTTTATGGCTATGACTTTGCTGGTAATCGCACTGCTAGCGGCCAGAGATTCAACCCTGAAGGCATGACTGCTGCTCATCGCAGCTTACCCTTTGGTACAAAAGTTCGTGTAACCAACACCCGCAATGGTCGTTCCGTAGTGCTGCGGATTAATGACCGAGGCCCATTCATTCGAGGTCGAGTCATTGACGTATCTACCGGCGCGGCTCGGGTTTTGGGAATGATGGGCAGTGGCATAGCACCAGTACAGATTGAAGTCTTAGGGAAATAATCCAGTAGGTTACAGGTTACAGGGGAAAGATTATTTCCTATCACCTGTCACCTATAACCTTTACCCTAAGCCCAATCCCAGTTCCGTATCACTTAATTCCCCTAGTTCAATCATCTCTTCCCTCTATTTCAGATATAAACTAACGGGGGAGGGATCGATAAGAACTAGGGGTATTTTTGTGCGCCTGCTGACAACAGTCGCAGCTTTACGCTGCTATTTAACTAAACGCTGCTCAGAAAACAAGCTAATTGCGGTCGCTGAGGATCTCAGACTAGATGAAATGACTGGCTGGTATCAGACGGCAGTCGGTCTGGTGCCAACGATGGGAAATTTGCATCAAGGTCATTTAAGCTTGATCCAACGGGCGCGGCACGAAAATTCTACGGTGATTGTGAGTATTTTCGTCAATCCCCTGCAATTTGCTCCTAACGAGGATTATCAACGCTATCCTCGCACTTTAGAGCAAGACCAACAACTTTGCGAACAAGCTGGCGTAGATGCCATTTTTGCACCGACTCCGGAAGAAATGGCAGTTCCCCAGAAGAGTATACAAGAATCAAAGGTTACACAAGTTATCCCTCCATCTGCTATGATGACAGGCTTGTGTGGTCGTACTCGGCAAGGTCACTTTCAGGGTGTCGCTACGATTGTTACCAAACTTTTCAATTTGGTACAGCCTGACCGTGCCTACTTTGGTCAAAAGGATGGTCAGCAACTAGCAATTATTAAACGCTTAGTGGCTGACTTGAATTTGCCAGTAGAAATTGTTGCTTGTCCAACAGTACGGGAAGCGTCGGGTCTGGCGTTCAGTTCTCGCAATCAATATTTGACTGCAACGGCAAAAGAGCAAGCAGCAGTCTTATATCGTGGCTTGCAACGAGCGGAAGCTGCATTCATTGCAGGCGATCGCAATAGCAACAAGTTGATAGCAGTGGTACAGCAAGAAGTGGCAATGGTCAGCACGGTCTCAGTGGAATATATTGAATTGGTTGAACCGACTACGTTGATGTCTTTAGAAAAAGTTGAGGAGGAAGGAATGTTGGCGATCGCAGCTCGTTTTGGTACTACACGTTTGATTGACAATACGATATTGCGCGATCGTCAACCTATTATCGCCATTGATGGCCCAGCTGGTGCTGGAAAATCTACAGTGGCGCGGCAAGTGGCAGCAAACCTGAATTTAGTGTATTTAGATACAGGAGCAATGTACCGTGCTGTCACTTGGTTAGTACTGCAAAAGGGAATTGCTATTGACGATGAGTGTGCGATCGCGGAATTAACTAATCAGTGCAAAATTGAACTGACTCCCACCCAGGATTTACAATCGTCCGTGCAGGTTTGGATTGATGGTACTGATGTTACCCAGGTAATTCGCACCATTGAAGTAACATCTCTTGTATCTGCGATCGCTGCACAAGGCGCTGTCCGTCAAGCACTAGTTAAACAACAGCAAAGCTGGGGTAAAAGAGGTGGTTTAGTTGCTGAAGGTCGGGATATTGGTACTCACGTATTTCCCGATGCCGAAGTTAAAATCTTCTTAACCGCTTCTGTCAGTGAACGTGCCCGTCGCCGCCAGCAAGACTTTAACACCCAAGGTCAACCCGAAGTGAGTTTAGAGCAGCTGGAACACGACATCGCCGAACGTGACTGGAAAGATAGTACACGCAAGGTTTCTCCTTTGCAGAAAGCAGCAGATGCAATCGAACTTCAAACTGATGGTTTGGAAGTGTCTGAAGTCACTGCACAAATCGTTAACTATTACCAACAGCGTTTATCTCAGTATTAATTGCTGCTATTTGCTATTAGTTTTTTAGTTTCAAAGGGTGGTGGGTGAGTGATTATTCACTTACCATCCCCAAAACTGTATTTAAAAATCAAATAGATAATTTGAATATTGGCTATCTTCTTGAAAAATTAACACTTACTAAGTGTTAATAAATATTACTATTTATTTAAAATTAAATCATCTGGCTTTCGACTGATTTTTTAGCTCGTAATTAATCTTACTAAAGATAGAAGTATGAAAGCTTTAATTGCTAAATGCTAATTAGTTATTGACCCTTCGCTATGAAATATTAGTCATTTTTATTTATAGTCAAGAATAGCTGGTGATTTGACTTATCACCGAAGTACTTTGTTTCCGTCTTCACTTTATCTTCACTTTGGTAGTAGAATGACGATGTTAAGTTTTATGTTCCATGATTAAAGACATAAAACCCCTACAAATAAAAGCTATTAATTTCCCCAACTTTTGCAATAGCTTAAAACTGGAAACCGGTAAAGAGAGGATTTGACACAATGGCATTTGTACAGCCCCCACTACCCTTTGAAAAAGATGCTCTAGAGCCTTTTGGCATGAAAGCTGAAACTTTTGAGTATCACTACGGCAAGCATCACAAAGCTTATGTAGACAACCTCAACAAGCTCACTGAAGGTACAGAACTTGCTGATAAGTCCCTAGAAGAAGTGATCAAAATTTCCTTCCAAGACTCCTCTAAGGTGGGAATCTTCAACAATGCTGCCCAAGTTTGGAACCACACTTTCTTCTGGAATTCTTTGAAACCACAAGGTGGTGGCACACCCACAGGTGAACTCGCAGCCAAAATCGATAAAGATTTTGGTAGCTTTGACAAATTCAAGGAAGAGTTCTCTAACGCGGCTGCAACTCAATTCGGCAGCGGGTGGTCTTGGCTGATCGATGATGGTGGTACGTTAAAGGTGATCAAAACACCAAATGCAGAAAATCCCCTAGCTCATGGTAAGAAGGCACTCCTAACCTTGGATGTTTGGGAACATGCCTACTACATTGACTATAAAAACGCTCGTCCAGCGTTCATCAAGAATTTCTTAGAAAACTTGGTCAACTGGGACTTTGCTGCTGAAAACTTGGCTAAAGCTTAATTACTTGGCAGTTTTGAACTGGCTGCGATGTCTTTTAGCCAGCTACTTTGCAGCTATGTAGCTTGTGCCAGATATGTAAAGTAGAAATAATTCATTTAACACCCTTATCAGCAGTCACGACAGTAGTCAGTTAAGTTTAAATTGATGGGTAAGCGAGTTCGTAGTAAGGACTTTAGTCCTTATTGTCTAAGCACTAAAGTGCTTACTACAAACCCTGAAAACTAGCTTAGACATTGTACTAGTAGTCTGCCAACCCAAAAATGCTGGGTGGGGGCTGGGGAAAGGGGAAAGGGGAAAAGGTAACGGATTTAAAACCTTTCCCCCTTCCCCCTTACCCTTTACCCCGCCAAGTGAACTTGGCGACCTACTAGTATCGTGACTGTTTTTGGTTAGGCCTTGAGGGGGATGGTGTGTAAATCAAAATATATGGATAGCAAAGAACTAGCGCAATACATCGAAGCAACGAATAGCATATCCAAACCTTGGGTATTGGTACAACTGCGCCTCAAAAAATTGCAAGAGCGTCGAGCCACCCTGACAAACGATGTTTATACCAAAGAATTAGAAGATATTTACCAAGACTTGATGAAATTGGGTGAATGGTGGCGTGGTATTGAAGATGAGGTATTTTGAGGTATTTTAAAGTGAGGAGTTATGAGTTATGAGTTTTGCTAACTTTTAACTCCTAACTCCTAACTTCTAACTTAAAACGCAACCTGATGGCTCAAGCTCTCGATCAAGTCGATTACGATACTCTCGATGCAGCAAAACGACGTTTCATCGATGCTGCAAAACGCACACTTGGCTTTGCAAGCGCTTATGGCATCGTCCCCGCGTCAGGTCTGGGAGCAAGTGCTAACGCTTTCAGCTTCAACCTCGCTCCGTTTCTAGAGGCGGGGGCTAGAGAACTTTCGATGACACTTGTCCCCGAAGGACTGGGCACCGCAGACGATACCCGCCCTGATGACCTTTCTGAAGAAGAACTTCGACGATTCTGGTGGAATATTGGTATCAAGATCATCTCCTGTCTGACTAACGATGCTGCAACTTCAGGTATGCAGACTATACTTCTGGGTCTTTATCTGCCGTCGAGTACTCCTGAAACAATCTTTACCCCTGCTTTCCTTGATGGGTTTCTTGATGGAGTAGTTGAGGGGTGCAAACGAGTCGGGTGTGTCTATCTCTCAGGGGAAACTCCTCAACTAAAAACTAAGATGATTCCAGGGCGGCTCGATATCGCCGGCTCGGTTTTTGGGGTTATGCCGGCTGGTGTCGCTCCCATTGATAGCTCGCGTCTGGATGCCGGAAATACTATTGTTCTGGTCGAAAGTTCGGGCCCCCATGAGAACGGTTTTACCCCACTGCGAAAGCTTGCTGAGTCGCTTCCTGATGGCTACAGAACAAAACTTCCGAGTGGGCAGGAGTTCTGGGAAGCGATGAATGCTGCGTCGTATCTCTACACGCCCCTTGTACAGGCGGTGCTTGGCGAAGGAATTCGTCCCACAGCGATGGAGAATATCACTGGTCATGGCTGGCAAAAGCTGATGCGGTCGGTGAAGCCGCTTCGGTACGTTATCAAAACAATGCTCCCAGTACCAGAAATATTTACATTTGTTGAGAGTCATCTTGAGGGCGGAGCCGAGACGATGCTTTCGGTGTTCAATTACGGTGCAGGATTCGCATTTTATACAGAGTCGGAACAGGATGCAGAAAGAATTGTCCTGCTTGCAAGAGAACATCAACTTTCGGCTGTGATTGCTGGAAGAGTTGAAACGTCTGTTTCCCGCGAGGTAGTGATAGAACCCTTGGGAGTCACCTTGAAAGGAGATTCTTTTGGAATTGCGCGAGGAGTATAATGCAACCCAAGCGTAGGCATAGCCCGCACTTCGGCTGCGCTCAGTGACCATCGTAGACATCGCTAGTTTTCTCGAAGCTATTTTAGACTCACTTATGCGGTCGCTAAAGTCATTATTGGTTAGAAAAAAGCTGTAATTACTGATAAAAATAATCTTTTTTACACACAAAATCAATTTGCATTCCAGGCTTATTAGAGATAATTATTCTACTAAACCTTTATTTTTTAAGCCATTTAACACAGATGTTATAGGCGCATTTATGAAAGTTTAGATGTAATATTTACTACTACTTGATAATAAGGTGGTGCAAATTACCCATGACTACTGAGATTAAGATTTGCTAACGTAGTCTTAACATATTGAAAAATTTGCTGAGAAAGTAGCAGCTGATACTAATTTTTAGTATTGGTTCTTTCTCATCCAGAGATGTGGCATTTTAGTGTGTTAAGGATAGATATTTTTCTTCAGAGGGGGTTATGGCTGTAAATTTGGCCCGTACTACAACTTCGGCAGAACTTTTAAAGCAAGTATTCCGTAACATTGATGCACATAGTTGTCCAAGGTTATTCAACTTTCACATGCACACTGTCTACTCAGATGGTAGATTGCAGCCTAGTGCATTGATGGAGCAGGCGATCGCTATTGGGTTAAAAGGGTTAGCCATCACCGATCATCATGGTATTGTCGGCTATCAAGCGGCGCTTGCTTGGTTAGAAGATTGGAAGTGGAATAATCCTCATGCAATAACTCCTCACCTGTGGAGTGGCGTAGAAATCAATGCCAACCTTTTGAATATAGAAGTTCACATTTTGGCTTATGCTTTTGCGACAGAACACCCTAGTATGAAACCCTATCTGCAAAGAAGGGCGACTACAGGGCAAGAATATCAGGCAAGTAACGTGATTGCCGCTATTCATGAAGCTGGGGGATTGGCAGTTTTGGCTCATCCAGCTCGTTACAAGCGATCGCTTTTTGACTTAATTCCAGCTGCGTCCGAAAAGGGCATCGATGGTGTGGAAACTTTCTACGCCTACAATAACCCTAACCCTTGGAAACCCAGCGTATTGGAATCAGAACAAGTGCAAAAGTTGGCTGATGAATACTTTCTTTTCAATACCTGTGGTACTGATAGCCACGGTTTGAGCCTGCTACAACGCTTGTAAACATGAATCAATTTTTTTCAATCTCCTGGTTCAATCTGCCAGGAGGTTATCTTTTTTTGGATACTCAATAGTCAATTTGTTTTAGAGTTAACTTCAAGAGATTGAGAGGCTATCTTGATTGTCTCTTTGGCAGCTTTTTCTTTACGTTCACTATAGCGGTCTGTGAGATAATCAACTTTGTCACGCAATAGCAAGGTAAATTTGTAAAGTTCTTCCATCACATCGACCACGCGATCGCGGTAGAGCGAATCCTTCATAGTCCCGTCTTCGTTAAACTCCTGATATGCTTTAGCCACTGAAGATTGATTCGGGATCGTAAACATCCGCATCCAGCGTCCAAGAATTCTTAATGTGTTGACAGCGTTAAAAGACTGAGATCCGCCACTCACTTGCATTACAGCCAAAGTTCTCCCTTGAGTCGGGCGAACGGCTCCAATACTAAGCGGAATCCAGTCAATTTGGTTTTTCATAATGCCAGAAATCTGACCGTGCAACTCTGGGCTAGACCAAACCTGCCCTTCTGACCACAAGCTTAATTGACGCAACTCCTGCACCTTTGGGTGGCTGTCAAGTACGCTGCCGTAAATCGGCAGTTCGCGGGGATCGAAAAACTTTACCTCTGCCCCAAATTCTTCAATGATGCGTGCGGCTTCTTCTGCCAAGAGGCGGCTATAGGAACGCTCACGCAGGGAGCCATACAAAAATAAAATTCTGGGGGGATGGTCAAATGTCGTCATGGTAATTGCTTATTCTTTTCCAACTCTTGCAAAAATCACCCACCAGAGGTTCTCTGAAATTGGTTGAATTGTTTCTTGCTCCATTGGTTTGAGCCTTAGTTTAATTCCAGTACTACAAGTAATATTTATCGAGCAGTTGTAAATTCTTTATTCACAGACTCAATTAATTGAGTCACCCGTTCTTTGATTTCATCGCGGACTCTCGGAAAAATTTCTGGTTGTTCTGCTGGATCATCTAACTGCCAGTCTTCAAATACTTCCCGCACAACCCATTCAGGTGGCAAATTCACCCCACAGCCACACAAAGAAATCACTACATCAAAGTCTTGTGCTTGGAAATCACTCAGGGGTTTGGAGTGTTGATCGGTAATGTCGATACCAATTTCTTTCATGGTTGCGATCGCTTCTGGTCTAACCTGACTTGCTTCTAATCCAGAGCTAATCACTGCAATCTTTCCCTTACCAAGAGTTTTAGCAAAACCTTCCGCCATTTGGGAACGGGCAGAATTCTTTTTGCAGACAAACATCACACGTTTCATGGTTCAAATCCTCTGAATAATTTGACTAAATTTAAAAGGTTTTCGATTCAGATGGCAAAAAATAACGTTTCTCAAACCAGAAAGCAACGTTCACAAGACCAATTAATACAGGCACTTCCACCAAAGGCCCGACGACGGCGGCAAAAGCAACACCCGAATTAATGCCAAATACTGCGATCGCCACTGCGATCGCTAATTCAAAATTATTTCCTGCCGATGTAAACGCTACACTTGCGGCTCTAGAATAGTCTGTTTTAACCCGCCAAGCCATGTAAAAGCTGACCAGAAACATGATGATGAAGTAGACGAGCAACGGAATTGCAATCTTCACCACATCGAAGGGGATCTGAACAATCAAATTCCCTTTCAAGCTGAACATAACGACGATTGTAAATAATAAAGCAATCAGTGTAATGGGGCTGATTTTAGGCACAAATTCCTCGTGATACCACAGCTTGCTTTTCACCTTTACTAAGAAGTAACGAGTGAAAAATCCAGCCAAAAAGGGAATACCGAGATAGATAAACACACTTTCAGCAATCTCAGCAATGCTGACATTAACAACACTGCCTTGTAACCCGAATAGTGGCGGCAGTACAGTGATGAAAAACCAGGCATAAGGGCTATAAAAGATGACTTGAAAGATACTATTAAAAGCAACCAATCCAGCCGTATATTCTGTATTGCCTCGTGCCAAGTCGCTCCACACAACTACCATTGCAATACACCGGGCTAATCCAATCAAAATCAATCCCGTCATGTATTCTGGGTAATTATGTAAGAAGATAGCTGCCAGAGCAAACATCAAAATTGGCCCAATGATCCAATTTTGAATTAGTGAAACACCAAGAATTTTTCCGTTGCGAAATACATCTCCTAATTCTTCGTATCGCACCTTGGCTAGGGGCGGGTACATCATCAGAATTAACCCAATGGCAATCGGTATATTCGTTGTTCCTACTTGGAACTGATTGATAAACGCTTCTACTCCAGGAAAGAAATAGCCTAGACCAACACCGATCGCCATTGCTAAAAAAATCCATAAAGTTAGGAAGCGGTCAATAAAGGAGAGGCGTTTTGAAGTTTTTTTGTTCATTACAATTAACCCCATACATGAATGCAGGAGCTTCGAGCAGGAATTTCAAATTATTCAATCCAAAATCCAAAATTGAAAATCTAAAATTCGTGAGTTATATCAAGAGTATATCTCCATCATTTCAAAAAAAATTGATTTGTCAATCCGTAAACAAGTAGAAGGAAACAAATTATTACAAAAAAAATTGATGTATTTTTAACTCTCGCACGGGGGACGAATAGGTAATATTGGGCTAAAGCGGCGGAATTCTGCTAGATACTGCTCTAAGGCAACAAACTGCGGCAGATTGAGGCTGTAGTAAATCCAGCGCCCTTCTTGACGAGCGCGAACTAAACCCGCTTCTTTTAGGGTTTTGAGGTGAAAAGACAGTTTAGACTGAGTGGTTCCCAGGTGGTCACACAGGTCACACACGCATAGTTCTTGAGAACGCAGAAGTTCTAATACCTTAATCCGTAGGGGGTCAGACAGGGCATGAAAACCCGCAGCGATCGTCTCAGGAGTGAAGGTGCTATTAGAAGCCATCAACTTTTCTTGAAGTATTTCTTTATGGTAAAGTCTAAATTATAGGTTAAGGTGATTTCTGATGAAAAAATACCTATGTTGACGAGTTTCGACAACTCTTGGAGACGCTACGCGTAGCTTGCTTCCCCGCAGGGGTACGCTCAACTCTCGACTACTCAGTTGGTTGAGCGAACTTGTACTGAGCGAAGTCGAAGTAGTCGAAACCAACGGCTATGGTAAATTTATTACTAGAATTCACCTAAACAATACCTTTACCGAAAAGAAAAGGTCAGTCTATAGTCGATTCTTGGTGGGAATCACAATCATTGAAAAATAGGGTACTTCGGCTGGATCGACTTCATCTAGGGGGATGATGCGTTGCTGTGATGTTGATGCCCGCTCAATATATCTTGCTCGTGACGCTAGCCCCAATTTATGCAGGATATCTCGTACTTTGGTAAAGTGACGGCCTAGTTTCATAATTGCAGCTGCGTCGGTCATCAGCAGATGTGTAGTCAGTTCTTCTGCTGGCAACGGGGCAGGTAAGACGGTGAGGATATCGGTGTAGTAGGTGAAAGGTACACCCAAGGCTACCGGACAAGCCATTAGCGAGGAAACTCCGGGGACAACTTCTGTTTCGTATTGGTCACATAACCGCGTGAACAGGTACATAAATGAGCCATAGAAAAATGGATCGCCCTCACATAACACCACGACATCTCGACCGGCTGCTAAATGGTCAGCGATTGGTTCAATTTCCTTGTCATAAATAGACTTGGCCTTTTCTGGTTCCAAAGCGCGGGGGAGGTGAAATAATACCTCAATTTGATTGCCAGGAAGATGTTGCGCCACGATCGCTCTAGCGATACTTTCTTTATCTGTGGCTGATTGATAAGCTACCACAGGAGCCGCACGTAATAGCCGCAGTGCTTTCAGAGTCAATAGTTCGGGATCGCCTGGGCCGACACCAATTCCATAAAGACGGCCTTTGGGTTGCATATTCATTCTTCCTCCGTTGCCAGGGCGTTAACTGCTGCTGCCGCGATCGCACTTCCACCGCGCCGACCGTGTAAGGTTAAAAATGGTACATTTCTGCTATCTGCTGCCAGTGCGGCTTTTGATTCTGCTGCACCGACAAACCCCACTGGAAAGCCCAAGATAATTGCAGGTTTAGTAGCTCCTTCATCGAGCATTTCTAACAGTCTGAACAGGGCTGTGGGCGCATTCCCAATTGCGATTACTGAGCCTTCTAGGCGCGATCGCCATAATTCTAGGGCCGCTGCCGACCTTGTAGTACCCATACGCTGGGCAAGTTCTGGCACTTCCGGCTCGTTAAGAGTACAGATAACTTGATTGTTTGCAGACAACCGCCGTCTAGTAACGCCATCGGCAACCATTCGACAATCGCACAGAATTGGCGCTCCTGCTGCCAGTGCTGCCCTTGCGGATTGTACTGCTGTTGGTGAATATCCTAAGTCAGTAACAATATCCGTCATCCCACAGGCATGAATGAGACGTACAGCAACTTTTGCTACATCTGGTGGCAAGACATCTAAGTTCGCTTCTGACCGGATGATTGCAAAAGAATTACGGTAAATTTCGTTGGCATCTCGGATATAGTCGGGCATTAAATTTGGGATTTTAAATTTGGGATTGACATATAAAAATCAACAGGCTCAGATTGCCGACTTCTCTAAAAAGGTGGCAATTTTGTTGTTCGCAATTGATTGAGGGATTATATTAAATAATTGCTGTAATTGTTCCAGTGCAAATCGATTAGCAAATTCTCCAAAGGACTCATCAGAATTTAAGCGTTGAATTTTATATACATATAGCATCCGCTCTATTAATGCAGGTAATTCAGCAAAAGTTACATATTGATATAGTTCGCGTCCGAATTTCTGATTGCTGTCACCAACATAAACGTGATAGCCTTCCACAGTTCTATTTTCAGCCTCAATCCTGACGCCAAGGAGAGTAATATCACTTTTGCTATGCTGGGCACAAGATTTTTCGCAGCCAGTAAAGTGGATATTAACTGGATAATCGAGAGTAACGCGAGTTTCAAGATACTCTGCCAATGCCAACGCATGACTTTTAGTGTCTGTGGCAGAAGCGGCGCAACCTTTTTTTCCAGAACAGGCAACTAATCCGCCCTTGATATTGGTTGCAGAGCAATCTAATCCTAATAAAGCAATTTCACTTTGGACATCAGCAACCCATTGCTGAGGAATATCTGTAAGGAGCAAATTTTGCCAAGGGGTTAGCCTGAGAGTTCCACTGCCGTATTTTGCTGCTAAATCTGCTAAACCCCGCATCTGTCTACTTTGCAATCGGCCCAAGGGCAAGACAACACCAATGTAAAATAAGCCTTGCTGACGTTGGGGATGGATGCCAATATGCTGATATTTTTCCCCTTTGCCTTCCTCTACAGTGTACACACACATCGAATTACCCCCCTTAATCCCCCCTTGGAAAGGGGGGAAACTAGAAATACAGTTCCCTCCCCTTTCCAAGGGGAGGGTTAGGGAGGGGTAAAACTTACGCTTAAACTCTGATGAGTGAACTGTTTCAGACTTGTGTGTACACCGTAGCTTGCCTTGCTGGGGGAATAAATCTTTTCTTATTTCACTGTACAAAAAAGAAAAAGGTAAACGCTGCTCAACTTCTTGGAGATAATTTTCACAACCCAAAGTATTCAATAGCTCTCTCAGACGTAGCCGCCGCTTACTCGTAGTATGACTATAAGCTAGATAGACATCCGCCAAAGCTGCTAAGACGGGCAAACAGTCCTCTGGTGGTAACAAAATTCCCGTATCGCTGGGGGGTTGACCCTTCTCACCAACACTGAGATAGAGACGAAAGTAAACATTATCGTTAAGTAAGACAGCTGCAAAGGCGATATCATTCAAGCGATCGCACACCTGAATTATCCCACCACCATCAAAGCAAACGCTAAATTTTGCCGACAGTCCCGAAAGCGCCGGATGTGCAGCAATATAATCATCCCAACCTTGGACAAAAGGGCGAGTGTCGATTAATTCTTGGGGATCGATACCAGCAGTTGGACTGGTCATAATATTGCGGATTTGGTCTACAACAGTATTGTCAGAACCCAATCCCATATTTTGGAGGTACTTCAGAACCTCAGCATTTATCCCCGTGCGGATTTCACGAACTTGCAGGTTAGCTCGGTTAGTCACATCTATATAACCGCCACCGTGCTGTTCTGCTATATCTGCGATCGCACGGCACTGCTGACTACTAATAATTCCACCTGGTATTCTAACGCGAGATAATATCCCATCTGCGGCGGGAGTAGCATAAAACAAGCCAGGACAAGTGGCAAATCCAGAAACCAATTTTAGAACTCCTTCCCCGTGCAACGCAGGGATTAGACGGTGAGTGTGTCTTGAGGACATCCTGAGAGTTGGCATTCTGACTTGGGTCATCCCATCACAGCTGCGGCACAGTCCCGGAATTTCACCGGAGTTTCCCAACTCCCAGCTTTAGTAATTTAGATTTTGTTTAGGCTATAAATTTAAACCAGACATCATCCAAATAATTATTTTACATTACTATTGCGATAAATTTTACCTGAGCTTATCCACTGCCGATCAAAAGATATAGCTCTTGAAGCTAATCTATAAATTGAATTTAGTTATGGCTCAGGCAGGAATGCTTGAGCCTTTTTGCTGCAAAACTTGCTTTAGAAAAAGTTAGGCGATCGCTGCTTCACGAGTAGCAACTTTGCTAAACTGATTTACTGGACGAGGTAAACCAAGATTTTCGCGCAGGGTTCCTGCTTCATACTCTGTACGGAACAGACCGCGACGTTGCAATTCAGGAATTACCAACTCTACAAACTCATCCAATCCTCCAGGCAACCAGGGCGGCATAATATTAAAGCCATCTGCCCCACCATTGACAAACCAATCTTCTAGCTGATCGGCAATTTGTTCTGGTGTGCCTAAAATCTGACGATGCCCACGCGCTCCAGCTATCGACAAATATAGCTGTCGAATCGTTAAATTCTCTCTGTTAGCTAGGTCAATCAGAAGTTGCTGACGGCTTTTACCCCCGTTAGTCTCTGGTAGCTCCGGCAACGGCCCGTCCAATGGATAGCCGGATAGGTCAAATCCACCGATCATTGAGCCAAGCAAATTTAAGCCGACTACCGGATCGATCAACTCCTGAATCTGATCGAATCTGTCTTTAGCTTCTTGCTCGGTTTTGCCGATAACTGGGAATACACCAGGCATAATCTTGAGATGGTCAGGTGAGCGCCCGTATTGAGCCAGTCTCCCCTTCACATCTGTATAGAATGCCTGAGCTTCTGCCAAGGTCTGCTGGGCAGTAAAAATTACCTCCGCCGTTTGTGCAGCCAGATCCTTACCATCCTCGGAAGAGCCAGCTTGAATAATCACCGGATAACCCTGGATGGGACGCGCCACATTTAGCGGTCCACGCACTGAAAAATGTTCGCCTTTGTGGTTGGGAACGTGCAGTTTATTTGGATCGAAGTAAATACCCGATTCCTTATCATGTAAGAAGGCGTCGTCCTCCCAACTATCCCAGAGTTTCGTGACTACATCTACAAACTCTTTGGCACGCTGATAACGTAGGGTATGCTCCATGTGCTTTTCCCGATTGAAGTTCAACGCTTCAGCTTCGGTAGCAGAAGTTACGAGATTCCAACCGGCACGGCCACCGCTAAGATAATCTAATGATGCAAATTTGCGGGCGAGGTGATAAGGCTCGTTGTAGGTGGTTGATACTGTCGCCGTCAAACCGATGTTTTCCGTCACCACAGACAAAGCCGACAACAGGGTAAGAGGTTCAAAGTGGACGAGTTTACCATTCCGGCTCAAAAGTTCGGCGCTTTGATTGCGGTCGCGCACAGCCACACCATCTGCAAAGAAGATCATGTCAAATTTGCCGCGTTCTGCTGTCTGTGCCAGCTTTTTATAATGCTGAAAGTTCAAACCAGCATTAGCTTGCGCTTCGGGGTGTCGCCATGACGCTACGTGATGACCAGTGCTGGGCAAGAATGCACCTAATCTAAGTTGAGGTTTTTTCGTACTCATGCTTTTTTTTGTAAAATCGTTGTGTTTTTAAACGCAAAGGCACGCAAAGTTAAGCCAGTGCGTTGCGCGGATTCCCCGCGTTGTAGCAACTGGCGTAGCGCAGAGGAACGCAGAGTTTTGCCAAATTTATGCAATGTTGTACTAGGGTGTTATGAGTTAAATCACGTTAGTTTTTGGATTTTGAATTGCTTACACTGGCTGGGGTTTGAGTAAATCTGTTTTGGTAACAAATTCACTGAATGTACTTGCAACCTGCTGGGGTAATGCGATGCCTGGAGTTTGCACTGGTAAGCGAGGAAATAATAATTCTGCGACTCGATAGGCTTCTTCGAGATGGGGATACCCTGAGAAAACGAAGGTATCAATTCCTAAATCGGTATATTCCAGCATCCGCGCTGCAACTGTGTCTGGATCTCCAACTAAGGCAGTCCCAGCGCCGCCACGTACTAAGCCAACACCTGCCCATAAGTTGGGGTTAATTTCTAGGTTTTTGCGATTACCTTTATGCAGTTGGGCCATGCGGCGTTGTCCTTCTGATTCCGACTCAGCAAACCGCTGATGTGCAGTTGCTATGGTTTCATCATCGACATACTGAATCAGTTCATTAGCTGCATCCCAAGCTTTTTGCGTAGTTTCGCGGACTATAACGTGCATCCGAATCCCAAAACGTACCGTTCTACCTTGTTCTGCTGCTAATCGCCGTACTTTTGTAATCTTTTCGGCAACTCGATCTGGTGGTTCACCCCAAGTTAAATACACATCAATGTGTTTGGCAGCAACTTGGAGCGCCGCATCTGAAGAACCACCAAAATATAAGGTGGGATAAGGCTTTTGTACGGGAGGAAATTGGAGTTTAGCGCCTTGAACTTGCAAATGGCGACCACTATAGGTTACTTCTTCACCTTGCATGAGCGATCGCCAAATTGTCAAAAACTCATCTGTAAGTTCATAACGCTGATCGTGATCTAAGAAAATCCCATCTTTTGCAAGTTCTTTTGTGTCGCCACCAGTGACAACATTCAGAATAATTCGACCATTAGAAATCTGGTCAAAAGTAGCAGCCATTCTAACTGCCAAAGAAGGCGACATAATTGCCGGACGAAATGCTACAAGAAACCGCAAGCGTTCTGTAACTGAAATTAATGAAGTAGCGACAATCCAAGTATCTTGTTTTTGTCCGGTACCAATCAACATCCCGCCATAGCCCAATTTATCAACAGCTTGGGCGATTTGCTGCATATAGGGATAAGTGGCTGGTCGCCTGCCGATTGTACTACCTAAATAACGCTCATCTCCCTGTGTCGGCAAATACCAAAAAACTTCCATTTTCCTCTCTCCTGGCGCTATTTCTGGCTAATGGTTTCCGGTGTTATAGCTGCATATTGTTCGCTAGTCAGCATCGCTTCCTTAATATTGATGGGTTTAGGAATCACTTTTTCTTTGGTAAATAAATCTGCAATTTTCTGTTGTTTTTCCATAATTTCAGGCGTAATTGGTCTTATACCGTAAGTTCGCCTTCCAACCATTGTTGTTAAAATATCTCGATCAATTTTGAGATGAGGAATAGTCAGTTTTACAACTTCCGATCGGTTTTTCTCAGCCCATTGACCTGTGTTATCTATTTCCTCAAGAACTAATCGTACTAATTTCGGATTTTCTGTAGCAAATTTTCGCGCCGCCATATAATATCCGCCTTGAGTAGAAATGCCACTAGCATCTCGCAAAACACGAGCATTGGCCTTTTTTTGGGCCACGGCTAAATAAGGGTCCCAAGTTACCCAAGCATCTATTTTGCCTTGAATAAAAGCATCACGAGCTTCTGAAGGAGGGAGGCTAATAGCTTGAATATCATTATATTTTAAACCAGCCTCTTCTAAAGCTTTTATTAATAAATAATGGGAAGCAGAACCCTTTTGAAAAACTACTTTTTTCCCTTTGAGATCGGCTAAAGTGCGAATCTGTGAATTATTTTGAACGATAATTCCGCTTCCTTTACCAGTACTGGGTTTATTACTAGCAACATAAACTAAAGATGTGCCAGCCGCTTGGGCAAATATCGGCGGAGTCTCGCCTACAGAGCCAATATCAACCCTGCCCACATTCATCGCTTCCATCAGTTGTGGCCCGGCGGCAAATTGCGCCCATTCCACGGAAATACCTAAAGGCTTGAGACGTTTTTCGATCAATCCTTTAAGTCTGAAAATATCCCCAGAACTTTGATATCCCATTCGGACAACTTTGGTTTTCAAACCAGTGGTTTGATTTGCTGAATTTGGGGTTTGGACTGAGCAACTGATTAAGGTTGTTGAGATTGTTAATAATCCAGGTAAAAGGAATAGTGAAAAACGTTGGAAAATCTTAACTTGTGGCTGTTTGAAGGCGGAAATCATGGACGTGATACTTTGTTTTTTATTTGCTTTTGGATTTATTTGGCTATGCCTATGCTCAGTCGTAGAGGCACATATCTCATAGGTGTCAACTTAAGTTAAAAGCTTTGTCAAATCTCGTTTCCAGCCTCTGGGCTGGAAATGCACTTTAATTGGGCTGCTGCCGCCAGCAAGGGAGGCGGAGCCTCATTGACAGCATTCCCAGTCAAAGCAGGGGAACGAGACAAACGAGACAATATCTAAAAGCTTTTTCTCGGTTGGCTTTCACGTTAAGTTAACACCAATGCACACAGATAGATGTGCGCCTCTAGTGTTGTATTGCTTCTAACTTAAAAATTTAAACTTTTTGAAGCTGAAGGTTCTTTTGGAACAGTTCTTGAACATTTTTCCAAGCATCGGCGGCAGCTTCGGCATTGTAGCTGGCGCGATGATTGCAGAAAAAGCCATGCCCTGCACCGGGATAACGGAATATAGCATGAGTAATCTGATTTTTCTTCAATTCAGCCTCAATCTGTTCTGTATGTTCTAAGGGGATTCCCTGATCGTCAAGACCAAAGAAGGCGTAAATGGGCCCTTTAATCTCTGGAGTGCGGGTGATGGTTGGTTCTCCACCGCCGGGAGTTGAGTTGGGAATACCGCCACCATAGAAGGAAGCTGTAACTTTAATATCTGGTAAGGTGGCAGCTAGATAAACAACATGACCACCAAAGCAAAAACCAATAGAGCCGATCGCATCTCCTTGCACATTTGGTAAGGTTCTTAGATAAGCGATCGCAGCTTTAATATCACTCAATATTTCCTCTGCTGTTGTCTGCTCCTTATAACCCCTCCCTTGCTGGACATCTTCAGGGGTGTAGCCACCTTCAAAACCTGGGGCGGTGCGTTGAAATAACGTCGGCGCGATCGCCACATACCCCTCTTTGGCAAATTTCTCAGCAACTTCCCGAATGTGAATATTAACCCCAAAAATTTCCTGAATCACGATCACGGCTGGGAAGGTTCCCTTTTTTGCTGGTTCAGCTAAGTAAGCATCAATTTGCAAATCTCCGTTAGGGACTTTAACTTGAGCAGTGCGAATTTCTGTGTTTGTCATCTTGGGGTTAGCCTGTAATTGCTTTCAGGACACGATGTTTTATCGTAATTTTTGTGAAATACTACTTAAAATATATCAGTTTGCCGTAGTTTAAAAGTAGTATTTCACAAAGAATGTGCAAAGGCAAGTCCTTTGATTTAGAGATGTAGATGAATATAAGACCATACCAAGAATCTGATGCTGAATTAGTCAGTGCTTTGTGGGATGAGGTGTTTCCTAATAACCCATCGCACAGCAGCCCAAACTTGGTAATCAGTCAGAAGCTTGCTGTACAGCCAGAGTTGTTTTTCGTTACTGAGATGAACTCTGTAATTGTAGGCACTATCATGGCAGGATATGACGGGCATCGCGGTTGGCTATACACAGTTGCGGTCAGTCCTCAGTATCAACGGCAGGGTATTGGTAGCAAGCTAGTGCAGCACGCAGAGAGGGTATTGATAGCGATGGGATGCCTCAAAATCAATCTCCAAGTTCGTGTCTCCAACGCAGAAGTAGTTGAGTTTTATAGAAAACTTGGCTATCTCATTGAAGAACGCATCAGTATGGGAAAGCTTGTCGTTGGAACAGAAAAACTTTAGAAATACGCCAGTATTACGGCAAAAGGTGATTGTAGCGTTACTAAATTTAACCCAAATTAGGAGAAAAATTTATGAAGCTTAATGCAGTTCATCATATTCAAGTAACCTATCCTCTTGAAGTGGAGGAAGCAATGCTATCTTTCTACAGCAAAGTTTTGGGACTGACTGAAATTGTCAGACCTGATGTCATGAAAAATGATTCAGGAGCGTGGTACAAGTTGGGAGACATTGAACTGCACGTAAGTAGTGAGAAAAACGCCAATAACCAAGCATCTAGACGGCATTTTTGTTTCCAAGTCGATAACTTGAACGCCTTTGAAGAACACCTAAAAGAGCATGGAATAGAAATTATTCCCGATCAACGACCACTTCCAGGATGCGTGCGGTTTTTTCTCCGAGATCCCGGTGGGAATCGTATAGAGATTGCAGAGTTTGTTAAGAGTACTTTTGCACAGCGACAAAATCGACACCACTTTTCAAATTCTCAACAACTATCAATCAATTCTCAATAAGCAGTTGATTTTGTAGTCTGAAACCCTTAGAGGTTGTTTGAAAAGTCCTCTTCTTGATAACAAAAAGTTTTAGATCCCCTATTTTGATTAACCGTTTGGTTCTTCTGCTGTCACCTAATTTGGTTCTTTCTAGTTCCTGTGTGATCCATTGTTCCATTTGCTGACTTTGCGATGCTTCCGGGTCTTCCTCTAGACAACACACAATCTCTGGCTTTTGTCAAACTTTCTGTTAAGAAAGATGTTTATAATGGATAGGTTTATAAGGGGGGAAGCCGGAAAGAAATCTAGTTCCCTCCCCAATACATACCTACGGTGTACACACAAGTCGAAAAAAGCTTGATTTTCCATTGTTTTCTCGTTGATCTCGTTCCCATGAAGAGCATGGGAATGCCTGATTTAGAGGCTCTGCCTCCAGTCAGATATTGAGTCTCTGACTCAATGAATGCATTCCCAGTCTCCGACTGGGAACGAGGAAAAACAGGAAAGTCTTATCAAGCTAGGTTTTTAGGACTTGTGTGTACACCGTAGCCAATACATACGGGGAGGGTTAGCGTGGGGTAAAAACTTGGGTTTTTCAGCTATTTCAGACTTGTGTACACCACTGTAGCCTAGCAAGGGTGGGCTTCTTCAAGTTTAATAAGTAGTCAAGCGGATAAGTCCATTCGTTCAGAATACGAGCTTATTCGTTCAGAACACCAGCTTATTCGTCCAGAACACGAGCTTATTCGTCCAGAACACCAGCTTATTCGTCCAGAACACGAGCTTATTCGTCCAGAACACGAGCTTATTCGTTCAGAACACCAGCTTATTCGTTCAGAACACCAGCTTATTCGTCCAGAACACCAGCTTATTTGTTCAGAACACGAGCTTATTCGTCCAGAACCCAAGTTTATTATCGTGTAATTACTGAACTAGTATTCCAATCTTATTACAAAAAACACCTTTTTTTGCAAGTTTTACTGAACCACTACATTGCTCCATTGAGACACTCTAGAAAGAGAAAGTTTAGTAAAAAGTCTGCATTGATGCCACGCCAAAAAAGAAGCTCTACCGTGCTAGAAAAAACCGAACAGAGAGTAATCGGATTTAAATCGATTAATTCCACCCTTGATTTTGGTGATTCTGATCAGCTTAAACAATTTAACCCAGTTAACCGGGGAACTCCGCAACCAGATTGACCAGTATAATATGATGCTAACTGCCATTGACTCAGCAAAGGAACAAATAGAAACCCTTGAAAAGACCATTCGGGAAACTTCAGAGCGCTTGGTTAGTGGTGTAGTGTTGAAGTATGGCAAAGATAGCCGGGAATACGAGATGATAGGCGGGGTACGCAAGAGCGATCGCATTCGTAAAGCCACTATCGCCCGGTTAAAAGCCAGCGCAGACTCAAAAGCGGCTGCTACACAGACGGCGTAATGAGCAACAAGTAGGCATCATTCACAGTGAATGATGCCCATGTTATCGCAGTTTTATTCCTCAATCAACTCAAAATCAACTCGCTCGTAAATATCACGCAAGGCAATTTGAAAATCGATAGAATTTAAGACTAAAACTGCATCTTCACCTTCATATTCCTTAAAAATCCATTGACCTTCTGCTTGCTTGGCAAATTGTTCCACAGCAAAACTATACTGGTCAATCATAATATATTCCTCAAAACCAGGAATTGAACGATAATATTTAAACTTATCTGTTTTATCATAATTTTTAGTTGAATTTGATAAAACTTCAATAATTAATAAGGGATTAGTGATAATTGTTTTACCTGTTCCCTCATAAATAGGCTTACCTTTGATGACTATAATATCAGGATAAGTATAAAGGCGATAACGAGGGATTGATAATTTCACATCCCCTATGTAAATCTCATAATCTTGTCCTTGCACTGTCAGGGGAAACTTTTTATAAAAATTACCTGCAATTTTGTTGTGGTTAGTTGTTCCTCCTGTCATGGGTATAATTTCTCCATCCCTGTATTCATTTTTATATTCAGCGTTCTCTTCTAATTCCAAATATTCTTCTGGGGTGTAGTAGCGCTTTTCTGTTTGTAAAACCATATTAATTAACTCATAAGATGAGGGAATGGGTATGTTATCAATAGCGTAACGTACCCGAAAGATAGCGAAAATAAATATTTTTGTTATACAAATACGGTTGCAGACAATGTAACAATAGCGATCGCAAGCCAATACTTTAGCCATACCCACCAGTGAACGCCCCTACCAGTATCTCTGCACAAACTCAGAATCGCAAAGCCGATCACATTCGCATCTGTTTAGAAGAAGATGTTCAGTGCGATCAAATCACCAATGGACTGGAACGTTATCGTTTCACCCATTCTTGCTTACCTGAACTCAACCACGACGATATTGATATCAGTACAACTTTTCTGGAAAAAAACCTTGGCGCACCCTTGTTAATTTCTTCCATGACTGGCGGAACAGAACAAGCCGCAATCATTAACCAACGTTTGGCGCAAGTCGCACAACACTACAAAATTGCAATGGGTGTAGGTTCCCAGCGCGTAGCAGTAGAAAAACCACAGGTGGCTGATACTTTTGCTGTCCGCAAGTATGCGCCCGATGTTCTGCTATTTGCAAACTTGGGGGCTGTGCAACTTAACTACAAGTACGGCTTAGATGAATGTTTGCGCGTAGTTGATATTTTAGAAGCTGATGCTTTGATTTTACACATTAACCCTTTACAAGAGTGCATTCAACCCAAAGGTGATACTAATTTTCGCGGCTTGCTTGACAAGATTTCTACATTATGCTCAAAATTGCCAGTACCAGTAATTGCGAAGGAAGTAGGTAACGGCATTTCAGCAGCGATCGCCGAGAAACTAATCGCCGCTGGGGTAGCAGCAATTGATGTCGCGGGTGCGGGTGGTACTTCTTGGGCAAAAGTAGAAAGCGAACGGGCAGAAAATCCTTTACAACGTCGCTTAGGAAGGACGTTTGCCGATTGGGGTTTACCGACAGCAGAGTGCATTACAACTATTAGAGCGATCGCCAAAGATGTGCCCTTAATTGCTTCAGGAGGTTTGCGTCATGGATTGGATGTTGCAGCTGCGATCGCCTTGGGAGCAGATATAGCTGGTTTAGCAATGCCTTTCTTACAAGCAGCAGCAATATCAGAGACAGCAGTCGCGGAACTCGCTGAAGTATTAATCGCTGAAATCACCACAGTTTTATTTTGTACTGGCAATGCCAGCTTGTATCAGTTAAAGCACTCTGGCAGTTTACAGCGCATAGAATAAGTAGATAGGTCATTTGTCATTTGTAAATGCCCAATGCTCCTCAAGAGTGTTGAGTAATGAGTAATGAGTAATGAGTAATGAGTGGGGAATCTCACTTTTTTACTCAGAACTGGCTCAATGCCGCGCTACCGCTAACGAAACTGTTTTGCCCAATGACTAATAACTAATAACTAATGCGTAATTTTATCAAACAAACTTTTGCTAGTTTAGTTGGCACTTTACTAGGACTAATTATTTTCGCTGGTCTGGGAACCACTGGACTGTTCTTGCTGATATTGGCTGCTAGCTCGTCTAAAGATACTGGGCCAAATGTGAAAAATAAGTCAGTGTTGGTTTTTGACTTGTCAATGAAAATTACTGATGGCGAGCCTAGTTCAGGCCAACTGTTTCAAAACACAATATCAGGTGTCGATGAAGATAGAATGGCACTCCGCAAAGTTGTGGAAACTTTGGAAAAGGCGCGGCGCGATCCGCGCATTGTTGGCATCTATCTGGATGCAACCAACACAAGCCAAACTGGTAACGTCGGCTATGCCTCTTTAAAAGAAATTCGGAAAGCGCTGGAGGAGTTTCGCGCTGCGGGGAAAAAGATTGTGGCATACGGCAGTGATTGGAGTGAAAAGGAATATTACGTTAGTTCAGTAGCAGATTCCATTGTCCTTAATCCTCTGGGAATGATGGAAGTCAACGGTTTGAGTTCACAACCAATGTTCTTAACGGGAGCATTACAGAAATATGGTATTGGTGTTCAAGTCGTGCGAGTAGGGAAATTTAAGGGAGCCGTTGAACCATTTATTCTCAACAAGTTGAGTCCAGAAAACCGCGAACAAACTCAGAAATTGTTGGATGATGTTTGGGGAGAGTGGCGCACTGCTGTCGGCGCAAGTCGGAAAATTGAACCCAATAAGTTGCAAGCGATCGCAGATAATCAGTCCTTACTAGAAGCTACACAAGCCAAAACTAGCGGTTTAGTCGATCGAGTACAATACCCCGATGAAGTTGTCGCTGACTTGAAAAAGTTGACAAATAGCGATAAAGAAGACAAAACATTCCGACAAATTAGCCTGAATAGCTACGCACAAGTTTCTGGTAAATCTTTGGGTGTAGAACGTAACTCCAAAAATCAAATTGCCGTTGTTTATGCTGAGGGCGAGATTGTTGATGGTAAAGGAGAAGATGGACAAGTAGGAGGCGAGCGCTTTGCGAAAATCTTCAACAGGCTACGACAAGATAAAGATGTGAAGGCTGTTGTGTTACGAATTAATAGTCCTGGTGGTAGCGCTACCGCATCTGAAGTCATGCAGCGAGAAGTGAAATTAACTCGTGAGGTAAAACCAGTTGTGGTATCAATGGGTGATGTCGCCGCCTCTGGTGGTTATTGGATTGCTAGCGACTCTAACCGCATTTTTGCCGAACCAAATACGATTACAGGCTCAATAGGTGTGTTTGGGGTGCTATTCAATGGGCAAAAGCTGGCTAATGATAATGGCATTACCTGGGATTCGGTGAAAACCGCACGCTATGCTGATAGTCAAACAGTTTCGCGTCCGAAATCGCCTCAAGAATTAGAAATTTATCAGCGCAGTGTTAACCGTATTTATAATATGTTTCTGAATAAAGTTTCTCAAGGTCGGAAACTCCCTGAACAAAAAGTAGCAGAAATTGCCCAAGGAAGGGTTTGGTCGGGTGAAGCGGCCAAAGAAATTGGTTTGGTGGATGAAATTGGCGGTTTGAATACTGCGATCGCTTATGCTGTCAAAGAGGCAAAATTAGGAGAAGACTGGGAAGTGCAAGAATATCCTCGCACTAGCAGCTTTGGAGAACGCTTTTTTGGGCGTGCAACAGAAGAGGCACGGACTGCTTTCGGGATTGAGTCAGCACAACTTAAATCAGCTAATCCCCTCACCGCTGAATTCCAGAAATTACAACAAGAAGTAGAGGTTTTGCAAAAGATGAACGATCCACAGGGAGTTTACGCCCGCTTGCCTTTCAACCTGAAGATTGAGTAGATCCTTTTTTGAGCATCAGTGGGCAGCAACTCACCAACTACGCCGAGGCTAATGGATTGCAATACTTGTCGGGTTTTGGGGGAAGGGGAAAGAAAAAACCTTTAACCTTTACCCTTTAACCTTTTCCCCAAACCCAATGCCGAGTTGAAAATGCACAAAGCGTGCAGTATTGTAATGGATTGGACTCAAACACGCTTCGGTTAAGGTTGTGGGTGGAATCTTATGGTGTGTAGAGACTATGTAATGCTACGTCTCTACAAAGGTTATCGATAGGCAACTTATTTTATCCGAACCTCATTTAGGTTGCCCTCGTTAGCCTAAACTAGCTGACATTTGCTGTATAGATGTGTAAAGTAGTTAAAAGTAAATTAAAATCTCTAACTTTTGACAGAATTTTAGATTTGAAATTTTGCTGAAGCAGACCGATTAAACAGTGGCTTAACTATAGACAAATCTAAAATTCTTTATCCAGACCAATTTATTCACATACTGAGCCACTGTAAATTCTAAAATACAAAATTGAGTAAAACATCCATCTATGGCTAGAAAAACGCAACGCCTTTTGCTGCTAATTGTTTCCTGTAGTATAACTGGTGTAATTTTAGGAGGTACTGCTGGTTGGGCAGAAAGTAATCTCTGCTTGGGAGATAGTAAGGTTACAAGTGAGTGTCTAACCCAAGACCCAATCCAAAAAACTATCCAAGGAATGAGTACCGGATTGTTAGCTGGGGCTGGGGCCGCTTTTGGTGCAGTCTGGCAATTACGGCATGAAGATTGAGCATTATAGCCGTAGTCACATAGGTTAGGACAGTGTTGATTGCTCAAAGGCTTGAAACGACCGGGTTCTTACTCAGCACGGGCTAAACGCCCCGCTACCGCTAACAGCACTCAGCACTCAGCACTCAGCACTTTGCTATAACTACCACTAACTCGAAACTTCGGGTTAGATTAGATTTCTGGACTAGTTAGCCAGTGCCTTCACTTGACGGTCAATCATCCTGACTTATGTGGTTTTTAACTACAAAATTATCATGGCAGTTAGCTCTCTTTTATGACTCTCGCTAGAGCCAAATAAGGAAGAATTTCTAAGGCAATTCTATCTGCCCTAGTGTTTTGCCAAGCGATCGCCTTTCATCGAACAAGCGCGATAGATTCTATGTGCGAAATCGGACAGATGCTAATAATCAGATTTTTTATACTAATTAATTAAGAACCAAAATTATCTGGAATTCCAAGGTTAAGTTTTAACACCGCCTTATTTATGCAGCTTAAGCTTTTAATGTCTGTAGAGAATGAAGACTTATTTTATACACAACTAGTAAAGTACGGTGTGGAATCCGAAATAGCGATAAAAGTAGCTCAGATATTAGCATCTGGGTTCCCAAACGAGCTTTTGGCGCAAGAAGAGATACAACTCGTCACACAAGCTTGTAAAAAGTGGGCAACATTGCACAAGCCTGTCCAGTTCGGCGTTACAGAAGTCCTTTAGAGGATGTATTTACTTCCTGAGTGACACATAAGTAAAAATTTAATCAGCTAATGGTTGTCACACTGTTCAATCTTCAACAGCGATTTTTGGTCAACAAACTGTTGGTCTGTTTCATCGCAGTAGAAAAACGTCAGGCGTTTCGTTGCCAACTCAACCAGATGCACGAGTGTGAGTGTGACGACTATGTGCAAGAGTAGGATAAGTAAAACTCACAGCAAATCCACCTGCTACTACGCCTCATGGTTTATGGCATAATTCTGTATCTTGCCGTGCTTCTTAAATGTTCGCGTCCACCAATTGAGCAATTGTGGTAATTTTAGGTGAAAGTGATTGTCCGAGTTAATTTTATTTGATGAAAGTAGAGTCTTATTGTTACTCACTTATCTTCCAATCAACTTAAAATGAATGGCTTTAACTTTCGGCATACAGCGGTTCTCAGTTGAGTGAGGTACAAGAACCCCACCCCCAACCCCCTCCCCGCAAGCGAGGAGGGAAATATGATGTACCTCATGTGATTAGTAAACGCCATATACCAGAAGTTAAAGAACTTGTTTTGTTTTTCAAATGTTATTTATGACTTGAGTATAGCTGCCCTATTAATTCTCTATTTCGTAGGAATGATTTTAAGTTTATATGTACGAAATCGTACATATAAACGTTATTTATTACATTTAAACTTGATTAGAAGATGCATTTAAATGCACACTTCATCATCTTATTTCCAACTGGAAAGGTTGCTGTTATGTTCACCATTGATGAGTATGTATTAAATTCCCAAACTGGGCAGTTAGGAAAAGTCATTGGTTACGGACACCAAATAATCAACAATGTGTATACCGTAACGCTACAAGTTTTAATAACTGAAACTGCCAATTCTCAAAAGAGATTATTTGTGCTAGAAGATATAATTTCCGCATGGAGACCGATGTCGGTAGCTTAATACAAATTGTTACTGGGAATGAGTCTAAAACATATTCAGTACAATCACTAAGCTGCTTTAGTATCATTCCCATTTGAAATTTAAAAGCCTCAAATTCTTACTATCTGTGCCGTACAAAAATTTACAACGTGTCTTGTTTTGCGCGTATCCCGGCTGAACCCCATATCAGAGCGCTCTGATAAACATACAATGGTTTCACTTCCTGAATATCTCGCTGACTACTCCGACTCTATGGTAGTTTGAGTTTAGCTTTAATTATATTAATCCGATGCACTAACTCTGCTTGATTCGTCTTGAGCAGATTCAGTATTCATTTTTGATGATATGTGTTGCATAGTTAGGACTGAGCAGTGAGCATTGTGGAGTACGTAATTGCTGACACTACCCAAGGCTAACTCACTCCAACCAGATAGACCCTGACGTCCAACTACGATTAGGTCAGCACCCCAAGTGGAGGCTAATTTACAGATGGTTTGACCAGGATTGCCAGGGGATTGGATGAATTCTGTACTCACGCCTGTTAGAGTTGCTTCATTTGTACACGATTGTAGTAGCTCTAGACCTTGCTTTTCCAAAACCTCCCACTGCTGTTGATTGAACTCCAAAGTTTTTTTACTCATCACGGGATATGGATAGTAATCCTGCCTGGGAAGTATAGGTATATTTACTTTGTTCTGTTCTTCACCCGACAGAACATGCAACAGCATAAGGCTGCCCTTGCTCGCTTTTGCTAAGAACAAGGCTTTATCAAAGACATCCTTGGCAGATGCAGAGGTGTCGATTGCAACTAGAATCTTGTGAAACATATAGACTTTCTCCAAACTGTTGTGACTCCATATAAGAGCTGATTCATAAAGGTTCTCTTTAAGCAGCAAGGCGCTCCAACATCAAGCGCACCATTGCCCTTTCGCTCATCAACTCGCTCACGCCTGACAATAGTTCATAGTCCGTGGCTTGTGCGATGCAACCAGCGAAAGCACCCAAATGTACACTCGACAACCCAGGTTTTGGCAACACCTGAAATTATGCTTCGGTTCGCTTGATAATTTCAACTTTGGCACCACAAATCTGCAAAAATGCTTGGGTGAACTTCTCCTTACTGTAGCCCTAGTCTATCTAAATCACAACTAAACATAGATCAATCTTAGTTTCTTTCTTTCTATCTCCTGTCTCATTCATAATTAAAATGATTGGTCTACCTTTTAGTATCTATAAAATTAGTTCTAAACCCAAAGCTCTTAACTTCTCTACATCTCAAGCAAGATGAGATTGTTAAGAAATGATGTAGCCCTTAATACTTATCTAATCCAATAATCTTTGCTATTTCTGGGAGGCTTTTCGTTTTAAATCAGAAATACATCCTATATTCCTATATGTAGATACTTAAATGTTTCAAAAAGCCTAATATCTGAAAACAGCTTTTTATTTTTATACAACAGACAATATTCGTCCACAAAGTTGATGGTTTGTACGGGTGAGCAAGGCTCTGCCATACTCTGTATTTTAATTATATTTTCGTATTTTATTATACTAAAGATGAGGTGACACAACAGGGCTAATAACCCCTCATTCCCTAACGTATCTTTCAAAAAGATTGTTCCAGTAGGCTGATGCGCCTACGGCTCTCTACATTAAACCAGCAATTAAGGTCGCGTTAACTCTTTTTAAATTTTGGCTATTCAGTATGTTCCAGGAAGTAGAAGACGAAAGCTTACTAAAAAAGATCCCTCTCCCCATTCAGGAAATCCCAGAGAATAAAGAATTAATAGAAACGGTAATTCTTCCCACAAATCTGCCTATTAAACTTTCTAAACCGCAAATTCGCACAAGTCTCAGGGCATTAACTCTTGAGAGTCTTTTTGCTGCGGTTTTTTACAGTATCATCGGTTCAGCGTTGCTCAGTAATTTCTTGCTAGAGCTGGGTGCCGGGCCAGTAGAAATTGGTCTGCTTGCCTCTATTCCTCAGCTGGTGAATCTGCTCCAACCTCTGGGAGCTTATTTGGTAGAACGAAGTAGCAGCTTCAACTGGTATTGCATGAGCGTTTTTATCCCGGCGCGGCTACTGTGGATAATTCTCGTGCCAGCGATTTGGTTGGTCAGCTCTTCTAACCATATCACTAAGCACCAAGTGGTGCTGTTGACATTGGGAATTATGTTAGTGGCTAATATCATTGAAGCTTTCGCCCGTGCTCCTTGGATGAGCTGGACGGCTGTGTTAGTACCTGGGCGGTTGCGGGGGCGGTATTTTGGCTTTCGCAATAGTATTCTCAGTTTGATGAATCTCATCGGTGTGCCGTTGCTGGGTCTAGCAGTATCGATCTGGCCTAGTGGAACGCTCCAAGGCTACGGTGCAATCTTGGTTCTAGGAATTGTAGTTGGGCTGCTTAGTCAGGGCTGTCAGTTCTGGATGAGCGATGTGAACCCGCAGCTTTTAAAAGTCGTGGGGTCAGATATACCCCAACCATACCGCAGCGGGATACATCTTCGCTTCCTGAATGACCCCAATTTTTTGAAGTTGCTGCTTTACCTTGCCATCTGGTGCTTTGCCGTTAACGTCAGCGCTCCCTTCTTTAACCTCTATATGCTAGATAACCTAAATATAGATGTCAGCTTAGTAACAATCTATAACGGTTTAGGATCTGGTGCTAACATGCTACTACTAGTTTTCTGGGGTAAACTGTCTGACCGGATTGGGAATCGTCCCATCATGTTATTAGTAGGAATCTTGGTGGCAGTGACGCCTCTATTATGGTTAGTAGCTGGCAATGATTCAATTTCCCTTTGGATATGGTTGCCCTTTTTACACGTGCTGGGATCTGGGACGTGGGCAGCCATAGACCTGTGTACCAACAATCTGATGATGGGAGTGGCACCGGTGACTAATCAATCCACTTATTTTGCGATCGCCGGAGCGGTAGCTGGTGTCACTGGAGCAATGGGAATCATAGCTGGTAGCTTTCTCGCTACTCTGCCTGGTGCCGGTGGCTTACTGGGACTGTTTGTTCTTTCAGCCGTCCTACGGACAGCTGCTCTCTTGCCCTTGGTTTTTGTTCAGGAGCAAGGCTCTGTATCTCTGGGTCAGCTTTGGCGAGTCCTATTCTCAGTCAAGCAGCAAAGAGTACCGATTTAACAATTATGTGGCTTAGTCCGTTGATGGGAGGCTACAAATGGTCAAAACCCAGGATAATTGTCTAACTGTACTATCCATTACAGCTAACACTTTGCTGCAACAGGCTGAATCGATATCTGGGTTGGGATGCAAAGAAGTAAGCATGTCGGTGCATTTGCTTTCTTGGTAGCTTATAGAGAATAATCACAAATAAAGCAGCTTTGGCATCTTCGTGCGAGAGAATAAATATAAAATATGGCGATCGCAATCGATTTTGGTACTAGCAACACAGTCATTGCTCGTTGGAACCCTGTAACCCAGCAGCCAGAAACCCTGACTCTACCAGGTTTATCAATTAAACAAAGTCTCAATCCGCCACTGATTCCTAGCTTGGTTTATGTTGAAGACGCAGCTCAAAATAAAGTCTTAGTCGGGCAACAAGTACGCGATCGCGGTCTTGACCTCAAAGGCGAAACTCGATTTTTCCGCAGCTTCAAACGCGGTATTGGTGCAGATATTCAAGGTTTCTTACCCGAACTAGATGGGCAAATTGTCACCTTTGAGCAAGTAGGGCAATGGTTCCTCACCCAAGTAATTGAACAATTAGCGCCTCTGGAAGGTGGCTTAGATTCTCTAGTCTTAACCGTACCCGTAGACAGTTTTGAAGCCTATCGTCACTGGTTGGGGACAGTTTGTCAAGCCCTCCCTGTGGAACAAGTGCGGATGCTGGATGAACCCACAGCCGCCGCCTTGGGTTATGGTTTAGCAAATCAAGAAATTCTCTTAGTGATTGACTTTGGTGGCGGCACTTTGGATTTATCCCTTGTCCGGTTGGATCAAGGCGTGCAAGCAAGCACAAAGCCCTTGGGATTTCTCCTCAAATGGGGTAATAAATCTTTGGCTGAAGATTCAAAACAAAAAGTCAAAACTGCCCGTGTTCTGGCGAAAGCTGGTCAAAATTTGGGCGGTACTGATATTGATAATTGGTTAGTAGATTACTTTGCCAAAACTCAAGAGTTGGTGATAAGTCCGTTGACAACGAGATTGGCAGAACGGGTAAAAATTCAGCTATCAACTCAAAACCAAGCTAGTGAAGTTTATTTTGACGATGAGACATTTGAAAGTTATGAACTGGAACTAAACCGGGACACTTTTGAAAATATCCTCAAAGAACACGCATTTTTTGAGTTACTCGATGAGTCGATGACCACACTGTTGCAGCAAGCTAGACGGCAAGGGATAGAACTTCCAGATATTAATGCAGTTTTGTTAGTTGGTGGCACGGTGCAATTGCCAGCAGTGCAGACATGGATTAAACAGTATTTTGAGCCAGAAAAAATCCGTTGCGAACGTCCCTTTGAAGCGATCGCTCAAGGTGCATTACAGTTAACTCAAGGGATACAAATTAAAGACTTTCTCTACCATAGTTATGGTATCCGCTACTGGGATCGTCGCAATCAGCGCCACAAATGGCATTCTTTAATTAAAGCTGGACAAGCATACCCGATGACTCAGCCAGTGGAATTAGTCTTAGGTGCTTCAGTGGAAAATCAGCCTAGTATTGAACTAATTATGGGAGAATTGGGAGCAGATACGGGTAGTACCGAAGTTTATTTTGATGGCGATCGCTTAATTACGCGCCGTATGGACAATAATGAAACTAGCGTCAAACCTCTCAACGATCAAGAAGGTGCGAGGACAATTGCCCAACTGACACCAGCCGGATATCCTGGAAGCGATCGTATTAAAATCCTCTTTCAAGTTGATGATCAACGCTTTTTGCGAATCACCGTTGAAGATTTGTTAACGAATGATACGTTGTTGGAAAATCAACTTGTGGCACAGTTGAGTTAATTAATTAAAAGGATTTAAAAGTGGGATACCGCAGCCGTCGAAATCCCGGATGTTGCGCGTTACTAGAGTCAATTGATGAATTTGAGCAGTAGCAGCAATCATCATATCTGCTTGGGTGTGTGTTTTCCCACTTAATCTTAGTTGACCTCGCAATTCCCCAGAGCGCTTGGCAATTTCAATGGTGATGGGCAATACTTGAGAGTTATTTTCCAAAAAGCTTTCAAACCATATTTGAATTCTAGGATTAGGCTTGGATGTCAATCCGTAAAATATTTCTTCAACGGTGATTGCACTCAGAACTATTGAGGAAACTTTTTCTGCCCATTTCACTACACCAGAGTTAGGTTGCAGTTTTACTAATTCGCTGATAATGTTAGTGTCACACAGAAAATTCATCAATGGTATCAGCGAAAGGGTTAAGACGGTCTTGGCGGCAGGGTACTTCGAGAATATAATCTTCTTCAGCAGCTATCTGACGTAGTTCTTTGAAGGCATCAGCTAAAGAAAACTTTTCGCGTTGCTTGCGCCACGTCAAGAATTCTTCAAACATTTCAGCTTCGACAACAACAGCCACCAGTTCATTTCGGTTGTAGATGAGTTGCGGTTCTTTAGTTACAGCATGAATTAGTTCGGAGAACCTCTGTTTCGCTTCTGCAATTCTCCAGTTCATTCTCCTACCTCTTTTATTCATAATCATGTCTATTATAGACATGATTTATATCTATAATTTGTTTTTCGCCAGAGAGCAATGTCTACGACGGGCTACACCTACGCACTGTATAAGTTATTTCTAAGCACCCATTTTTAACCATCCAAAAACTTGATTGACGGTTAGTGCAAGTTGAATTTCTGGTAATACAGGCAAAAAATCTTCTCCTTGGAGTAATACTGGTTGTTGCTCTGGTAGAAATACCAAAATACTGAAATCATCAGGATCAAGAAACCATCCCAGGCGGCTACCATACTTTAGACAGTGGAGAATGTTCCCAATTACTTTGTTGGGTTTTTGTTCTGGCGAAAGAATCTCAATCGTCCAGTCTGGTGGAAGTTCAAAATTATCAGGTACTTCATTATTAACGGTGAACGGTATGCGTCCCCATTGAAATACAGCTACATCAGGTATAATCGAGCGATCACCAAAACTACAACGTAATTCGGGAAATGCATAAGCAATCTTCTGATTTTCTGTGACTTCATTAATAACAGCACCAAGTTTGCCTTGCAAGCGGCTGTGTCTCCCTTTTGGCATTGGCTTAGGAATAATCTCACCGTTAATATATTCACTCGCAGGCTTTGTTTCTGGAAGCTTCAGAAATTCCTCTAGGGTTAGAGGTTGAGTAGTTGTAGCGCTCATAGCTCCTAAATCCTAATGGAATGTGCTCTCACTTTAGCAAAACGATCGCTTTTATTGCCGCAGACTAAACTAATTCTTTTGCTAGCTATTTTCCATCTTCAGCCAACTAAAAACTTGCTCTACTGTTATTTCTAGGTTAATTTCTTCTAAAACTTCTAAGCGATCGCTCTTTTGTAATAACTCTGGTTGTTGGCCCGGACGGAAAACCAAAATTGAGCGATCCGTTGGATCAATTAACCATCCTAATCGGCAACCATGCTGTAAGCAGTAAAGAATGTTACCAATTACTCGGTTTGAACTCTGTTCTGGGGAGAGAATTTCAATTGTCCAATCTGGCCAGAGCAAAAAATTGTTGGGGACTTCTCCATCAGCATCAAAGGGAATTCGTGACCAGTTAAAAACCGATACATCAGGGACAATTGAGCGGATACCAAAGCTACAGCGCAACTCTGGGAATGCATAAGCAATTTTTTGGCTTTCTGCTACTTCGTTGATGCTATTGCAGAGTCTTAGCTGCAATCGACTATGCTTCCCTTTTGGCATTGGCTTAGGAATAATCTCACCGTTAATATATTCACTCGCAGGCTTTGTTTCTGGAAGCTTCAGAAATTCCTCCAGGGTCAGTAGTTGAGTAGTTGAGTAGCTCATAGCTCCTAAATCCCTCGAAGATGTGTTTTTAGTCTAGCAGTATGTATAGACAGGTGCTTAACTCTGTGAACGCACCTGTCCATACATCAAAGACAGAATTGCAACCCTTAATTACGTTAGCGCAGCGTTAGCGAGTCAGACGCTCCTACGTCGCTAACGCTACGCTATCGAGCGTCATTACGAATTATTTCCGCACCACTACTAAAGTTCCATTCCTAGCCCAGTTGTAAAGATTGCGAGCTTGTTTAACAGGTAAATTTACGCAACCGTGGCTGACTGGAGTACCAAAACGATTATGCCAGTAAGCGCCGTGGATGGCGTAGCCTCTGTAGAAATACATTGTGTAAGGAACATCAGGAATATTGTAGCCTCTGCCTCGCATCCGGTGAATGCGATACTTAGAATTAATCCGAAATCTACCTATGGGTGTGGGAGTTGATCGCTTGCCTCCAGAAATGCGGTATAAATAAACAAGCCTTTTACCTTCCCATGCACGTAAGCGTTGCTCTGACAAGTCAATTTCAATCCAGCGAGGTTGAGATGTTTGCCTGATATTAGATGCAGTGAAGCTCTTTTCATTCGCTGACGCGGCTGTTGCTGTAGTAAAGTTGGGTGTACCAGCTAAAGGTGATGAACAAGAGAATAAAGTTGTCATCATCAGCGCCACGCCTGTACAAAAAGTTCCTGAAGAACGAATCCTACCACTGCGAATCCAAGATTGCATTATGCCTTGCCTTATAAACTACGCAAAAATTATGAAGTGAAGTAACTTTCTGGAAAACTACAAATTTCCAGATCGACTACTCGCTTCCTGTTGAGGATTTACGCAATTCATCCGCTAATACTTTTTAAAACAAGTCCTAAGCTGATCTGCATCTAATTTGCACATTTGTCATTTGTCCTTGATTAAATGATGAGTTCTAACTAATGATCAATGACTAATGACTAATGACTAATTACAAAGGACATTTTTACAAAAAAACTGTTATTTAAATGCCTAAATACAAACTTTCCCCAAAGTTATATTTGCATTTTTAATTTCACACAGCGATTGTCAGGATTTTCGCTTATTTTTCAGGTAAATCGCTAAATACCCTCTTCTATATTTTATTTCAAATTTGGTAATTCCGACTCCGAAGATTCCCAGCATCAAATATTGCTGGGAATCACTCAATTGTCTTGATTCGTTGTTATTAATGATTTTACCTAAATTGCTTTTTGGTTGCTTCACCTACTATTTCTGGATAACTACTGGTGTTCCTACCGATGCCCACTCAAATAGCCATTTAGCATGTTTAGGTGCGAGATTCACACAGCCGTGGCTGACTGGCGTGCCAAACCTTTTATGCCAGTAAGCGCCGTGAATACCGTAGTTGCCTTGGTAAAACATCGCATGAGGAACGTTGGGAACGTCGTAGCCGCTTCCCCGCATCCGTGTAGTTTTGAACTTGGATTGAATATTAAAAGTACCAATAAGAGTGGGAGTGGATTTTTTGCCAGAGGAAATAGCACTTCCATAAACCACTCTGTCACCTTCCCAAGCTATTAACCGTTGCTTTGAAAGATCAATTTGAATCCAGCGCTTATCCGATTTTTGTAATGTCTGGATTCTTTGCGCAATCACTTGATTTTTGGAATTAGCCCAAACTTCACTAGTTCCAGTAGTAGTAAAAACACTTACGGACAGTGCTGTACCAGTGAGGAGTATTTGTAAACGACGCACCCAGTCAGGATTAATTAGTTTTTTCATTTTAGATACACTCACACTCAAATCATGGGGTCTTGAGAAACTTATCAGCTTTCACCTTTATTTCCCTATCTATTACTTTAATAGACGTGAATTTTGATGATTTGATTCTAAGTTAACCTAACTGTTGTATCAGCTTTCTTGCCCCAGATGCGATCGCTGACCAATTTCTCTCTATGACAAGCTTTTTGGGAAATAATTCCCCGCTCAAACCGACAGCGATCGCTCCGGCTTGCAAAAATTCTTTGGCATTTTCGAGAGTCACACCACCAGTAGGAATTAAGGGAATATGACCTAGTGGCCCTTGCAAACTTTTGATATAATCAGCCCCTCCCATTGCCTGTACGGGAAACACTTTTACACAACTAGCGCCCTGACTCCAGGCGGTAACAATTTCTGTAGGAGTCAGTGCTCCTGGTATGATCGGCACATTTTTTTCTTGTGCTGCTTGAATCATTGCCGAATCAACATGGGGGGTGAAGAGGAATTGCGCCCCAGATGCGATCGCATCTTGTAACTGCTGCACATTAAATAGCGTACCAGTGCCAATAATACAGGCTGGTAATTCCGAACGTAGTTGACTGATTAATTCCCCAGCGCGATCGCTATTCCAGGTAATCTCAATTAGCTGCATTCCCCCAGATGCTACAGCCATTGCCATTTGTTGTCCCAGTTCCATTTGAGCAGCGCGGATGACTGCGATCGCTCGGTGTTTTTCCAACTGTGAGAACCAAATTTGATTAGGCATTTTGACTAGAGATTCTGGACTGGGAGTAGGGATTGAGACTAAAGAATAGTTTTCAATCTAATAAATACTAATTTTTAATACTAATGCCCAATGCCCCTCAAGAGTGCTAGTAATGTTAGCCCAACTGTTTTGCCCTATACCCAATGCCCTTAAAACTTGCTTATTGCATCAAGCTATGAGATATTACATATAAATAACATAAAACCTATAGTGTTACCGTAGTTTAAGCTAGTATCTCGGCATTTGGGTCTAAAGGAGTAATTAAAATGACAATTGCACGACAAAACACAGTAGCATCCTTACCAATCAACATTCACGCTTCTGAAAGCGCTGATATAGCTAACTTAGGGAAGCTTGTGCGACTAGGTGCAAATGACTTTTGGTGGCGCACTAAGTCATATACAACGATTCTGGGCGTTATGCTGCTAACCTTAGTAAGTCTGATTTTTCTAAGTATGCATTGGTCTTACCGCAGACTGTTGCCATTTATCAGCCATCAAGTCATTGGCAGCGAGCGTGCAGCAATTAAAAATTAAAAACTAGACATAAACTTGCAAAGGGATAGGCGATCGTCTCAATCGCCTGATTTTGCTTCCTTTACATTACTTTAGAGGCAGTCTCTAAAAACTCAGCTTAATTCTTCTAGTAGAGGAGAGAGCTAATTGAAAATGCATATACTGCAATTACCAAGCAATAGTTTATATAAGCTCCTAGTTAAAGACCTACTAGGAGCTTTTTTTTAATTGACTATCTACCTCAAATTGGTGATATAGAAGCGATCAGACAGCTTAGGACATTGGCAAATCCTAAGAGAGCGGCTGTCTCTGTCCACCTATCCTTAGCCGACTTGTCTTAACCAGGATAGTAGCCGCAATATATTAAAAAATCTAGTAGCAATTAAACTATTCCTAATGGATATTCATAATTAATTCTGATGGTAGATTAAGTTAGAAATGAAGATCGTTAATATGTTCTTGTAAGTCAAAAACGTTTACCAACTTAACAACAATGAATATTCTTGCTTGGATTGTTTTAGGTCTAATTGCTGGTGCGATCGCAAAAGCTATCTACCCTGGTCATCAAGGTGGCGGAATTCTAGGAACCATATTGTTAGGAATCATCGGTGCTTTTGTTGGCGGTAGTTTAGGTGTATTTTTCAGTACGGGAACTTTATCTCTAGCAGCTCCTAGTCTCAGCATTCCAGGTATTGCAGTAGCAGTTCTTGGTGCAATTGTCGCAGTTTTCTTGTGGAATTTATTAACCAACCGCAGTGCTGTATAAAAAAATGCGGTGAATGAATGACAAAGATTTAGCAAATTCTTTTAACTATTTTTAACTGTGAATTAAATTAAAAAAATAGCGCCAGTCTGTGATAAGTCTGGCGCTGTTTTGTAATCATAGAGGTTCTCATATCAGTAGAGTCCAATACAGACCGAACCCCAGGCTCCCTCCATTGTTAAGTGCATTAGGACGTTCCTTCTAACCTCTCTACACCGTCAGGTTAGAGGGGAATTTCTGTATTAGGCTCGATTTTGGGACAGATATTGGTAAAAATTTTATAAGAAGATTAGCGATCGCTAAGTGTAAAATTATCTTAACAGTTTTAACTAGCTCTAAGAATTCCTATACCAGCTTCTCTTTCAATGTAATCTGCTAAGTTGATAAAATCTTCACGCGGGTAGCATCTTCCACCAACTAGATCAAAAGCTAATCTACTGGCAGGATTTTCTGGATTTTCGAGTATATGTATACCCCAGTAGTAAAGTAGGTCGCTAGTCCGAATGCAAACTTCTTCTGGATCTATACAATGAAATTTTTTATCTATTTTACTAATTTCTTTATAAGCATTAGAATAGACTTCTTTAAGAAGCCTTAAGCGTTTAATACCAGGATCTTTAAAGTTGTTAACTAGTACAAATAAATGAGCTAAATTATTGATTTCACGTATTTCTCTAACAGTATCTTGAATAACTTTACCGTGCTTGCTTATTCCCAGTGGATTGAAGGTTGTTGGGATAATACAATAATCTAATCGCTTAACTAGCTCTGAGGGATTACGCTCTAATGCTGGCGAGCAATCGCAAATTACTATTTGACAGTCACGGGCAGCATCTTCATGCCAATCATTTCCATCAAAAACTTGAATAGTTGTACCTACCCCTTTAGGATTGGGAACAAAAACCCCATCACCTACTAATTTTTGCAGATTTTGTTCTGGGTCTAAATCCACAAGTGCTACATTAAATCCTTGCAGCGCTAATGCTCCTGCTAAATGACCTGCTACAGTTGTTTTTCCTACTCCGCCTTTACAGGTAAAAACTCCAAAATAAACTTTTTTTTGAGGTTCTCGCGGAGGCTCAGGAGGATTAGTGCCATTAATGGCAACCAGTTTATTTTCATCGGCAATCCCACAGCGAACTTTAGTATCTTTACCCCAGGTTCTCATTAATGCCAATGCTGGGCCGCCAAATCCTTTTGTAGTTATAAACCAACCAAAATTAAATTTTTTGCCTTCGTCAGAATCTAAAAAGTCAGCAAACTTTAAAAGCTGTGGCGCTGTTACGTTACTTTTTAGCCATTTAACCTGAACAACACCAACTAGGTTTCCTTTTTTAACTACTAGATCGTAGCCAGGTTGATTGGTCTTTGCAGTTTCAACTGTCCAATCTGCTTTATGGATTAGTTTTGCTACGTGCTGCTCAAAGTGGGTAAAATCCTGGATGAATTGTGGCTCTAATGATGATGACATAAACAACTTTAGGTGTTTTGCTTCAATGCAATAGTACGTAACATAGTATACCCAAATAAATAAACTTTGACCGTATAGTTGATTTATATACGTAACATGAATTACTATCCCCCTGATTTTCACAGAAATGCACTATACTCTGACATAAATTAACACCAAACTTACGTCTGATTTAAATAAGTATAAATAAGCTAAAATCCACAGGTTTCATAAAATTTTCAACAACTTGCACTGGTCGCTGTACACGAACTGACAATGTTTCGTTAAGCTGTAAGCGCTATGATTGAAGTTTATTGAACGTCTTATGCATTGGTTGTTATCTGGGCCGTTGAGTACAGAAGCATTGACGGTTAACATTGCAGGATTGCCTGCATCGTTACAAGGTAAAAAGCTGGTGCAGTTGTCAGATTTTCATTACGATGGTTTGCGGCTGTCGGAAGAGATGTTAGAAAAAGCGATCGCACTTACTAACGAAGCTAAACCAGATTTAATTTTATTAACTGGGGACTACGTAACTGACGATCCGACACCAATTCACCAACTGGTACTTCGACTCAAACATTTGCAAAGTCGCAGTGGTATCTATGCTATCCTTGGCAATCACGATATATATAAACAGGCAAAAGCAGAAGTAACAGAAGCCCTTACTAGCATTGGCATTCACGTACTTTGGAACGAAATTGCCTATCCACTAGGAAAAGAATTCCCACTCGTTGGACTGGCTGATTATTGGTCACGGGAGTTTCACCCCGCACCAATTATGAACCAGCTAAACCCCGATACACCCTGCATTGTTTTATCCCACAACCCAGATACTGCGGAGATATTACAAACATGGCGAGTTGATTTACAATTATCTGGTCATACTCACGGTGGTCAAATCGTGATTCCCGGAATTGGCCCTGCGGCGTTGCTTTACGAAAAGCTTGTAAAAAAAATACCCAGAAAAGTGAGGCGTCGATTCCCATTTCTAGAAGTAAATGTTTCTGTAGTCAACCATTGGGAATGGGCCCAGGGTTTGCATCGGCTAGGTAAAAATCAGCTATATATCAATCGTGGTTTGGGAACTTACCTCCCAGGACGCTTATTTTGCCGCCCAGAAGTTACTATAATCACCCTACAAGGTGAGTAAGTAATTTCAAATTTAACAAAAAAGAACGCAATTTCAGCAGGTACTTTGGCTAATGAGTGTCTGCAAATTCAGGCAGAACCTGCTACTTTCATCGCCAAAATTTAAATCAATGAATTAATTGTATCTGAAGTAGATGACATAAATTATTGCATTTTATCAAGTTACATTTTTATTTTTGGTAAGCTGTAAACGCTGGTATGAGGAGTATCGGTTAACTTATGCATTGGTTGTTTACGGGACATTTAAGAGTAGATAAAATAACGGTTAAGATTGCGGAACTTCCTGCATCTTTACAAGGTACAACATTAGTACAGTTGTCAGATTTTCACTACGATGGTTTGCGACTGTCGGAAGAGATGTTAGAAAAAGCGATCGCACTTACCAATGAAACTGAACCAGATTTAATTCTATTAACTGGTGACTACGTAACTGACGATCCCACACCAATTCATCAATTGGTGCTTCGACTCAAGCATCTGCAAAGTCGCTGTGGTATCTACGCAGTACTTGGGAACCACGATATCTATTACAGCCACTCCAAAGCAGAAGTTACACAAGCGCTAACCAGCATTGGGGTGCATGTGCTTTGGAATGAAATTGCCTATCCATTAGGAAAAGAATTACCATTGGTAGGACTAGCTGATTATTGGTCACGGGAATTTTACCCCGCACCAGTGATGAATCAACTAGATTCGCTTACACCGCGCATCGTTTTATCTCATAACCCAGATACAGCTAAGATATTGCAACAATGGCGCGTAGATTTGCAACTATCTGGTCATACCCACGGTGGTCATATCGTCATTCCGGGCATTGGCCCTCTAGTACTCTATTACAAAAAGCTCCTCAAACAAATTCCCAAAAAATTACGGCGTTGGGTAACATTTTTCTTAGGAGACTGCTCGAAAGTAGTCCGATATTGGGAGTGGGCGCAAGGGTTTCATCAGGTGGAAGAAAATCAACTATATGTCAATCGTGGTTTAGGAACTTATAAACCAGGACGCTTATTTTGTCCGCCTGAAGTAACTGTAATTACTTTAATTGGTCATTAGTCATTGGTCATTGGTCTAAATAAAGGACAAAGGACAAAGGACAAAGGACAAAAGACAAAAGACAAATGACAAACCTAACCGATCAGAGTGTAATTTCAAATGCATAAAACTCAAAGCAGAAACCGCCTGAAGCTACGATGGATAAATATCAGCAGCTTAGGGCGGTTCCTTGAAGATTGGAAAATTCAGAAGTAAGTAACTCAACTAAGGTGGACAGTATTCGCGATCGCTTTACTCAGAATTGCACATCCTTAATATTCCAACTAGGCAGGCATTTTCTGGCTGTGCGTCTTAAAACCTCCAAAACGAACTCATTGAACTTAAGGCAAAAACACATTCAATGGATGTCACAACTTCAGAGCGATCGCGATAAGATTAGAGCAGGAGGCACAGGCTCTAACTTGAAAGTTTTTGTTTAACTTTTAACCTGTTTGTACCTTGGTCTTAATCTAGCATTGTGTTTGTTTAGCTACAAGACACGTTTACTAAACTTGAATACCATTAATTTATCGCAACAATTCCGAAATATTGCTTAAAATTTGTTCCACTTGGTAATGTTGGCATTCACGCCAACATTACCAAGTGGGCTGAAAGTTCAGAAGCCTTTATTGACCAGAAGCGCCTGCGGTAGAAGAATCGCTATTAGATGTACTGTTTGACTGGTCTACTCCTTGAGGTGTAGTACTTTTAGAGGTGTCACTTTTTGTACCAGGAGCAACAGTATTAGTAGAACTATCGTTCTGCGAAGCCGGAGTATTAGTAGTTGGACTCGTCGCCGGACTTTGTGCCGCTTTAGGAGCTGGCTGGGTTACAGAAGGTGCTTTTTCTGCCGCAGGCTGCTGGGGTGGAATAGTAATGTTAATATCCGGTTGGCGAGGTGGAGATGGAGGTGTAACTTGCTGTTGAGGAACAGGAACAGCAAAAGGTACAGGGACTTCCTTAATGCTTTCGATTATCTTCGTTTGTGGTTGAGGAGATGCACTGGGAGTTGGATCACTCTTACTCGGTACAGGAACCACAACCGGCACAGCATTGTTAACTGCTGCGTTATTCTGCTGGTTGAAGTACCAAACCCCACCTATAACCAAACCAAGCAGGGAAGTAATAATAATACCCAACAACAAACCACCACTAGCATTGTTTTCATCACGCTGGGCTAAATCTGCTTGCTGGTAGCTACGCTCAACATTTCGACCATGTACGTAACCGTTAGTGTAAGAGTTGGGATTAGTTGTATTGTTCTTAACTGTTTCAGTGGTTTGTGTGAAATGGGTCTGAGTATTGCCATTAATATCAGTGTAAGATTCTTGCCTAACTTCACTGTTTTTGCTTTCGCGTTCATTAGGAATAGACATTGATTTCACTCCTCAAATAGGAAATTGACAAACTAAAGCTTTCTAAAAACAAGAGGTTTTAATGAACTGAAAATATATGTTGCTGATAAATATTGAGTTTTATTTGCTACTCAACTGTTGGTAATCTCAGAATAACTTTTGCTCTCAAACAAGTGGCTCTATCTCCAGGGAGTTAATACTTAATCTTTAGAGAGTTAATACTTAATCAAGAGAAAGAGTATCCCAAAGATGGATGTTATCAAACTGTCAATTAATGCATCGATCAAAAAATCTAGCAATTTGCTTCAATTCTCTAAATTTTTAATTTGTTGTTAGATATCGCAGCGCCAAAGCTTGATGGTCATATCTCGACTACCACTAACCAAAGTTTTGCCATCAGGACTGAAAGCGACAGAGTTAACCCAATCTGAATGGTTGCCCAGCGTGTAGAGTTGTTGTCCAGTGCTAATGTGCCATAACTTTATGGTGTAGTCTGCGCTAGCACTGGCAAGATTTTGACCATCGGGGCTAAAAGCAACAGACCAAACATAACTGTGATGTCCAGCAAGTGTGTTAATTAGCTTACCTGTATTGATATTCCATAACTTGATAGTCTGGTCATAACTGCCACTAGCTAAAATTTGTCCATCAGGGCTAATGGCGACACAAGTCACGTAACCTGAATGCCCATTGATAGTTCGCAGCAGTTTGTTACTCTTCAAATTCCACAGTTTAATGCTATTGTCTGCACTACCACTGACTAAAATTTGCTGCTTTGGGCAAATGGCAAGGGAGTAAACCAAGTAAGAATAACCTTTGAGGACGTGCAGCAATTGTCCCATGTCTATATGGGAAATCTTGATAGTGGTGTCTCTACCGCCACTCAGGACAGTCTGACCATCTGGACTAATGATTACACAAAAAACTGAGGTTGAATGTACTTTGAGCGTGTTGAGTAATTTACCTGTAGACACTTGCCAAATCATCATACTACTGTCATCGCTGCCACTAACCAGAGTTTGGCTATCTGGGCTAAAGGCTAGGCATCTTACCCATTTTCTATGTCCAGTGAGAGTATGTAGTAATTTACCTGTGTCGAGATGCCAAATTTTGATAGTATTATCACTACTTCCACTAGCCAAAGTTTGCCCATCTGGACTGATTGCAGTTGCAAAAACCCAGTTTAGATGAGTCAGGGTGTGTACACATTTCCACGGTGAAGTTTGAGACTGTGATACAGGTGTTGGTGGTGGGGGTGTTGCTTGCTTTGGCGGTGGCGGCGGTGGTGATGTAGGTTTGGGTGGTGGTGGGGGTGTTGCTTGCTTTGGCGGTGGCGGCGGTGGTGATGTAGGTTTGGGTGGCGGTGGCGATGTAGGTTTAGGTGGTGCTTTTTCCTGTTTCAGTTCCAGTTCTTTAGCATTTTTGAAATCTGACCAAGCCCTATTTTCATATCCTAATTTTGAGCAAGCAAGCCCTCGGTATTTGTAGGCTTCAAAGTAGTTGGGGTTGAGACGGATCGCTTGGGTAAAGTATTCTATTGCTTCAGTATATTTTCCTCTTTGAGCTTTCTCCATGCCCAGTTTGTAGAAACTTTCAGCATTAGATGCAGTGAAATCAATTTTGGTAGAAGTGGAAGCAGATTGATTTGTCTCATTTGGCTGATAAGATTTTAACCTTGCATAAGCTTGATTGATTTCTTTGATTTTTTCTTCCGCTTCTAGCTTTTGCTGCGGTTCAATAAAACAATCTGGATGCCAAGTCTTAGCCATCTGGCGGTAAGCTTGCTTGACCTCATCAACAGATGCACCTGGTTTCAACCCCAGGATATTGTAAACATGATTTATGTCAACGCGATCGCTCATACGATGAATACTAAGAAATTAGCAGCAAGTCTTACTACACTTAGTATTCCCAAGTACAAGTATTATCTAACTCCATCTCTAGGTCTTCAACTATATTCGCTGCTTATCTCCAACGCCGATTTAGCCGCAGTAAACTTTTTATCCTCTGACAAAATCTTTCTACCAGAGGTTTAGGTTTTGATACATATCTAGGCGATCGCGATCTACGTGCAGCGCCCGGATTTCTTAACTCTTCTTCTATTTGTGCAGCTTTATTTAAATCTGAAGCGGCTCTATATTCGTATCCCAATTGTGAGCAAACTAGCCCACGATATTTATATGCCTCAATATAATGAGGATTGAGACGAATTGCGTGAGTAAAATCTGCGATCGCATCCTCATATCTTCCTTGTGTAGCATTTTCTACTCCTAAAGTATAGAAAGTTTCTGCATCCCAACGATTGACGGATATTTTTGGGGGATTTTTAGGCGAAGATGAAGATGGATTTTCAGGAATAGGAGGCTCAGATGGAATTTCAGATTTGAGCCTGTTGTAAGCTGCGTTGATTAATTTGATTTTTTCCTCAGCTTCCTGTTTTTGTCTTTGCTCGACAAAGCGATCAGGATGCCAAATTTTCACCAGTTTACGGTAAGTTCGCTTCACCTGTGCTTGAGACGCACCGGGTTTCAGCCCAAGAATTTCATAAGCATCATTGATATCGAAGCGATCGCGCATACTGAAAAAATCGGCAGTTAGATAAATCTATGTTAACTATTCCCAAAAATCCTCTCCAATCAACCCAAACGCCCCATTCTGGTTATCACTGGGATGGCAGTAGCCGTCGCTTCTTTGAAGGCTGGTATTACCGCGTCACGTTGCCGGAAATTGGGCAAACATTCGCTTTTATGTACTCCATTGAAGATCCCATCGGCGGTAAACCTCACAGCGGCGGTGCAGCCCAAATCCTTGGCCCAGATGATGAATACCTCTGCCGTACTTTTCCTGATGTCAACAAATTTTGGGGTAGTCGGGATGTTTTAGGTTTAGGTCATTGGGGTAAAAATAATTTGCAAGTTTCTCCCCTATACCTCCTGCCAGCAGAGTTTGAGTATCACGTTCAAGAGGGATATCAAGCCACAGCCACTTTGAATCAGGGAATAATTCGCGAACGCGCCACCAATAATTATTGCCGTTGGCAGTATGAAATTCAACCAGTATACGGTTGGGGCAATCAAAATGGCATTCAGCAATCAACCGCAGGCTGGCTGTCATTCTTGCAGATTTTTGAACCTGGATGGCAAATTTTGATGGCTCACGGTCTAGCCAGTGGGAAGATTGACTGGAATGGCAAAATCTACGAATTCACTAACGCCCCAGCCTACGGAGAGAAAAATTGGGGTGGTGCTTTTCCCCAAAAATGGTTTTGGATAAACTGTAATTGCTTCGAGGGCGAACCCGACTTAGCATTAACTGCTGGCGGTGGACGGCGGGGTGTGCTGTGGTGGATGGAATCTGTAGCAATGATTGGACTGCATTATCAAGGCAAGTTTTATGAATTCGTTCCCTGGAATTCACAAGTAGAGTGGGAAATTCAGCCTTGGGGCAGATGGCAAATGAAAGCTAGCAACTCTAGTTATGAAATTGAATTGACAGGAACCACGGATTTACCTGGTACACCTCTACGTGCGCCCACAGCAGAAGGTTTAAGATACTGTTGCCGGGACACCATGCAAGGAAAACTAAATTTAGAGTTACGAGAACTAAATGGGAGAAAATCTAAAATAATTCTAAAAGCTGAAAGTTTTCTTTGTGGTTTAGAAGTAGGCGGCGGCTCATGGGATAATTTTTGGCATTCTCCCTAAAACTACTGCTATAATTATATATGCTTCGCAGTTGGGGTTGTAGCTCAGTTGGATAGAGCGGACGCCTCCTAAGCGTCAGGTCGTGCGTTCAAGTCGCACCAGTCCCGTTATGTTCAAACAATTCATATATACAGCAATTAATATGGTAAGAGCATTGCTGTGCGCTTAATAGTGGTACGCCAGTTTGCCCAAGTCGGGATATCCGTCCACGCGACTGGCTGCTGATTCCGTGCAATTGAGAACTACTATATAAAGTGGTTAGAACCCTTTGATGAATCGTCCGATATCGGTTAGGATAATCCATCAATTAGAGGAAAAACTCCAGGCACGCTTAATCGCGCTGTTGCACGAAAAACAACCAAATTTATATTTGGGCAGAATTTGGGCAGATTCTTGGGAAGTTTGCTACTCTACTATCAATTGTTTTTTCTTATAGCCAGAGAAAATTGTGCATTAAGTAAATTAAGTTATTGAGCCTTGAATAAGCTACTTTTTACAAATAAATCTTTTCGCTTTATGGCTTTTGTCCTACCAATATTTATGTGGTGGGGATATAAAGAAGTACAAAACCAATTTGTGCAGCCGCAAGCAGTTGTAGTGTTAGGTGGTTCAACGAGACATTTAGAGCGCGAAAAATTTACAGCAAAATTCGTTCGCGAGCATCCAAATATACCAATTTGGATTACAGGCGGCAGCCCACGTACATTCACCCAAAGAGTGTTTACCAAAGCTGGTGTTGATCCTCAACGTTTACACTTGGATTATGAAGCAGTAGATACAGTTACTAATTTTACTACTTTGGTAGATGATTTGCAAGCTCGCGGCATTAAGAGCGTTTATTTGATTACTTCCGACTTCCACATGCGTCGGGCTTGTGTCATCGGCGAAATTATTTTGGGCAGTCGGGGTATTTATTTAAAACCAGTGCCAGTTCCTTCCGAAAAACCCCCTGAATCTATCGAAAAATCTGTTCGTGATGGAGCTAGAGCGATAATTTGGTTAGCAACTGGTTACACTGGTGTGGATGCCGCTAAAAATAAACGGTAATCAATCTAATTTTAGATTTTGGAATTGGTCAAAATCCAAATGACTAATGACAGCTGTCACTAGTTACTTGTATGGTTCGGGAAAAAAACGCCCCAAATTTCCCCACAATTTGATACCCTAGCTTAAACAGATTTGAGTAAAGTTAAAGCGTGGAAATTCAACTTGGGCGGGGAAAAACAGCTCGCAGAGCTTACGGAATAGATGAAATTGCTCTAGCCCCTGGTAATAGAACACTAGACCCCAGTTTGGCAGATACTAAGTGGCGTATTGGCAATATTGAGCGAGAAATCCCGATAATTGCTAGTGCTATGGATGGTGTAGTAGATGTTCGTATGGCTGTACGTTTGTCACAGCTAGGAGCATTAGGTGTCCTCAATTTAGAGGGTATTCAAACTCGCTATGCCGACCCTGAGCCAATATTAGATCGGATTGCCTCTGTGGGGAAAGATGAATTTGTTGCCCTCATGCAAGAACTCTATGCCGAACCAATAAAGCCGGAATTAATTGAACAACGTATTCAGGAAATTAAACAACAAGGTGGCATTGCAGCGGTGAGTGCAACTCCAGCCGGTGCAAGTAAATACGGTGAGGTAGTGGCAAAAGCTGGGGCAGATTTATTTTTTGTTCAAGCTACGGTAGTTTCTACTGCACATCTGTCACCAGAGTCTTTAGTACCACTCGATTTAGCAGAATTTTGTCGTTCCATGCCCATTCCCGTGGTGTTGGGGAATTGCGTGACTTACGAAGTCACGTTGAATTTGTTGAAAGCTGGGGCGGCTGGGGTATTGGTGGGAATTGGGCCGGGTGCTGCTTGTACTTCTCGTGGGGTATTGGGTGTGGGTGTGCCGCAGGCAACTGCGATCGCAGATTGTGCCGCAGCACGAGATGATTACTACAAGGAAACTGGCAACTATATTCCCATTATTGCTGATGGCGGTTTAATCACCGGTGGCGACATTTGCAAATGCATCGCCTGTGGTGCTGATGGTGTGATGATTGGCTCCCCCTTTGCCAGAGCCGCAGAAGCCCCTGGAAGAGGTTATCATTGGGGTATGGCGACTCCTAGCCCAGTTTTGCCCCGTGGCACTCGCATTCGCGTTGCCACCACTGGTAGCCTAGAGCAAATACTCATTGGCCCAGCAGGACTAGATGATGGCACTCACAATCTTTTAGGAGCCTTAAAGACCAGTATGGGTACTTTGGGAGCGAAAAATATTAAAGAAATGCAGCAAGTGGAAGTTGTGATTGCACCTTCTTTATTAACCGAGGGTAAAGTTTACCAAAAAGCTCAACAATTAGGTATGGGGAAATAAGGCAATAGGGAATGGGGACTGGGAAAGATTTATTTTAATCGTAATCCCTAATCCTTCAATAAATTTTTCTGGTCGCCTAAACAATTGCTGGAAAAATCCGATATGTCGCTTACAATAGATATAGCGGAGACGCATGTTTCCGTTCACTCCTCACACCACACTCCGCCCGGACTACTGTTCGGGCGGTTCCTTATGTTTGTAAATAAATTCTTGAGCTTCTTTGCAAATGTACATCCTCGCACTCCCAAGCTGAGGTTTTTGCTATGGTAGAATTTTCACCAAGTTCAGATATTATTGGCGAAGGTTTTAGGCATGTCAACAGCCGCACAAGTTACCGATTCTAGTTTCAAGCAAGAAGTACTCGACAGCGATGTACCTGTTTTAGTTGACTTTTGGGCACCCTGGTGCGGACCATGCCGTATGGTAGCTCCTGTTGTCGATGAAATCTCCGAACAGTACAAAGGTCAAATAAAGGTCGTAAAAGTCAACACAGATGAAAATCCTAATGTTGCTAGTCAATATGGCATCCGCAGCATTCCTACATTAATGATTTTTAAGGGTGGACAAAAAGTCGATATGGTGGTTGGCGCCGTGCCTAAAACTACATTAGCTTCCACTCTCGAAAAGCATCTTTGAAACTCAATCGGCAATAAAATCCTCTTGAGTTATCCATTGTGTTCTAACTTAAAGTTAATTTTCATAAACAAGTTTGAGAGGCGCAAATTTGCCGTCGATCAAACTTGTTTACATTTGTATACACTTTCAGAATATTTTTAGGAGTTTTCTAGCTCAAAAACAACTCCCTAATTCCCGTACTACCAATTTCCACTGCTAGCGCCGCCAACAGAAAACCCAAAAGTTGAGTCACAATTACTCCACCTTCTGCACCAATCCATCGGTCAATCAGATTTGCTAAACGCAAAATCAACCAAGTGCTAAACATCGCGCCTAAGATACCCACCGCCACAGCAATATGCGGACTCTGTGATTTCGACATCAGCAACATCACCGTCGTCAAAGTCCCCGGCCCTGCTAGCAGCGGTAAAGCTAGTGGAGTAATTGCAACATCGCGTCCTTCTTCAATAATTGGCTGATCTAATTCTCCCCGCAGCATTTGCAAAGCAATTAATAGCAACAATATTCCTCCTGCTACTCGCAAAGAGCCGATACTGATTTCCAAGTAATTTAAAATTATTTGCCCTGCAAAGGCAAATAACAAAAGAACTGCGATCGCAATGATAATTGCTTTATCTATAACTTTGTTTCTTTGGTCTGGCATCATGCCCTTAGTCAAAACTAAAACAATCGGTATATTGCCCACAGCATCCGCCAAGACAAACACAGCGATAAATGTTTGAATGAGAATAGAAATATCCATAGTAGACAGTTTTTATCAAGGTTTGATCACAACCTAATCTTTATCTTGCTCAGTTTGCTAGAACCTAGAGGAAGATTAAGATCGGTAATAAAACCAGTGTGTTAAAGAAAAGCAATGCTGACGCATTTCTAATTAAGTTCCACAAATGTTGAAGTAGCGATATATTTTGATAATCTCTTTTCCATAAATCAACTGTTCGTTGTTGAATCTATGAAGTCTTATTTAGCCGCCGCTATTCAATTGACCAGTGTGCCCGATCTACACAAAAATTTGGCACAGGCAGAAGAATTAATAGAGCTTGCCGTGCGTCAAGGTGCTGAATTGGTGGGTTTGCCAGAAAACTTTTCCTATATGGGAGAAGAAAAAGATAAACTCGCACAAGGTGATGCGATCGCTCTTGAAAGTGAAAAATTTCTCAAAAAAATGGCTCAACGCTTTCAAATTACCATCTTGGGCGGCAGCTTTCCACTTCCTGTAGATAATACAGGCAAAGTTTATAACACTACTCTACTCATCGACCCCAGCGGTCAAGAGCTTGCCCGCTACTACAAAGTCCACCTATTTGATGTTAATGTCCCTGACGGCAACACCTACCGCGAATCCAGCACGGTTGTGGCTGGTACGCAATTACCCCCCGTCCATTTCTCAGAAAAGCTCGGTAATTTAGGGCTTTCTATTTGTTATGATGTGCGATTTCCAGAACTGTATCGTCATCTGGCAGATAAGGGAGCCGATATTATCTTTATTCCCGCCGCTTTTACCGCCTTTACAGGTAAAGACCACTGGCAAGTACTACTACAAGCCAGAGCCATCGAAAATACCGCCTACGTCATTGCTCCCGCCCAAACAGGGAATAACTACGCCCGTCGTCTAACCCACGGTCACGCGGTCATTATTGACCCTTGGGGTGTCATTTTAGCCGATGCTGGAGAAAAACCGGGAATTGCGATCGCAGAAATCAAACCTACTAGGCTCGAACAAGTCCGTCGTCAAATGCCCTCTTTACAGCATCGGGTGTTCTAGGGACTGGGGAAGAAGCAAGGGAGCAGGAAGCGAAGAAGGTAATAAATAATGCCCAATTCCCAATTCCCCATTTCCCATTCCCACCCTTTTTGAATAAAACAAAAAACCGGGTAAACACCCGGTTTCTGACAACATTAAAATCATTAGTTTTTTAAGAGCATAGCAAGACTATGCTCCTATTTATTTGCTGTCAAAATTAAACTTTAGCAGCTGATTTGGTAACAACGTTAAGTTCACCTTTAGCATACTTAGCAGCAAAATCTTCCAAAGAAATTTGCTTAATCTTGCTTGCATTGCCAGCTGTGCCAAATTGCTGATAGCGTTCAGCACAAACCTTCTGCATATATGTAATAGAAGGCTTGAGGAAGTGACGGGGGTCAAACTCCTCTGGTTTTTTAGCCAAAGCTTCACGTACAGCAGCAGTAATAGCCAAACGGTTGTCGGTGTCTATGTTTACTTTACGTACACCACTCTTAATACCTTTTTGGATTTCTTCTACAGGTACACCGTAGGTTTCAGGAATTGCACCACCATACTGGTTAATCAGTGCAAGCAAATCTTCAGGTACAGAAGAAGAACCGTGCATTACCAAGTGGGTGTTAGGCAGACGGCGGTGAATTTCTTCAATGCGGCTGATGGCCAAAATTTCACCAGTCGGCTTGCGGGTAAACTTGTAAGCACCGTGGCTTGTGCCAATGGCAACAGCCAAAGCATCTACTTGGGTTGCTTCTACGAAGTCAACAGCTTCATCGGGGTCGGTTAGCAGTTGTGAGTGGTCGAGTGTACCTTCAAACCCGTGACCATCTTCAGCTTCACCAGCACCAGTTTCTAGAGAACCCAAACAACCGAGTTCACCTTCAACACTGACACCCAAAGCATGAGCTACATTTACAACTTCGCGGGTAACATTGACGTTGTATTCAAAGCTAGCGGGAGTTTTAGCATCAGCTTCTAAAGAACCATCCATCATCACGCTGGTGAAGTTGTTCTTAATTGCTGAGTAGCAAGTAGCAGGGGCATTACCATGATCTTGGTGCATGACAATGGGAATGTGAGGATAGGTTTCTACCGCTGCCAAAATCAGGTGGCGGAGGAAGTTTTCTCCTGCATAATTACGAGCGCCGCGTGAAGCTTGTAAAATTACGGGGCTATCTGTCTCGACAGCAGCTTTCAGGATCGCCTGAATCTGCTCCAAATTGTTAACGTTGAAAGCTGGGATGCCGTAACCGTTTTCAGCTGCGTGATCCAACAGCAGCCGCAGTGGTACAAGCGCCATAGATAGTCCTCCTAATGTGGTTGTCAGCTAGTCGGTCTGAGAGAAGCGTAATCATTACGCTAAATCTTAAGAGTTTTTTCAACTTATAGGAAATTATAACTAGTGTGGTGTATATATGTTGAAAAAGTTTACGCCATCGTTACTATAAATATGTTCTATACTCCTGTACTATGCGCCATAGTTACTCTGTGTTGCTGTACATTTAGTTACCCTACAGTTAGTAGCTCTGGTAGCCCACTATCCAAAATGGTCATCTCAAAGCGATCGCACTCCTAACTATTTTGGCAAATCTACAAGCGATCGCATCAGGCAAAAGGCTCTAGTATCTGGACAAATGCTGCGTGTTCAGGAGATTGCAAGCCTGTTTGTAAAACTGTCAACACGGACTGCATATTCCCCGCTAATAATTCTGCAACCCCTAACCACAACCCTGGAAAAATTTGACTTCGCAGAATACCGTTACTATCAGTAGGCAACTCTAGATACTCACCCTGTTCCAAATAGAACCAGGTCAATTTCCGATCAAGTACTTGCCAGACGATATATTCTTTGACTCCATTGCGACGATAGGCTTGTTTTTTAGCATGGAGGTCGATAGCAACACTACTAGCAGCAATTTCGACAATTAACTCTGGTGCGCCTTCAATATAATCATCTTCACTCAGCCTTGCTTGACCACCTGCTTCTGGGTTGATGAGAAGTATAGCATCTGGTTGGGGTTCGTTATCTAAGTCTAAGCGCACAGTGGGTTTTACTCCCAAAGCGACACCAGGTGTCGCGGCTTCGTAGCTAACCAACCAACCAATAATCCAACCATGCGGTTGACCATGACTTCTAAAACGCAAAGCAGCAGGTATGTAGACATTTCCCTCAATCAATTCGGCTTTTTTCAAGTTAGGCATTGCGTTGTAGCGACGTTCAAATTCATAAAGGCTGAGTTTGTCGCCATTTTCCAGAAGGGGAATTGTCCAATGCTGTGGAAGTGTTTTTACCATGACAATGGTGTTTGGGATTAGTCTATGCCTATCCTACCGAATTGCAGAAATTTCTTGGATGCTGCGATCGCCTTCTTTTAATCCAATAAATAATATTATGTTAATTTTATGGGTCGCCCGGGATTCGAACCCGGAACTAATCGGTTAAAAGCCGAGTACTCTA